>DASSMN010000582.1:0-3533 GCA_035688885.1 Gemmatimonadales bacterium | reverse complement strand
AGAAGTTCTGCTGGTTCTGGACCTTCCCCGCGGTCACGTTGTGCAGCCGCACCGTCACTCCGCCGCCGGCCGCGGCCGTGAGCTCCACCCCGAACTCGGCGCCCAGCGCCTTGTAGATGCCGTAGCTGATGCCGCCGCTCTCCGAGCCGCCGCGCCCGCCCGCGCCCACCCCGCCATCGCTCCCGATCTGCACGATCTGAAACCGATCGCTGTAATCGAGGTCGCGCTCCACGATCGCGCGGGCCGAGTCGAGCCCCGACGCGGGGAGCACCACGAGGCCCGGCTGGGTCCCGGGAGCGTAGTCCAGGCCGACGCGCACGCCCTGGTCCACCGCGCGGGTGGTGTCCTGCGCCAGCGCGGGGGTGGCGAGGCCGGCCAGCGAAGCGGCGAGGAGCAGAACGGGTCCAAACAGTCGAGTCATCGGGTTGCCGGCTTGAAGTAGAAACTCACGGGCAGGACGTCGGCGTCCCAGCCGTCGGGGAGTGGGCCGAAGCTCCGGGCGTTGCCCGCGGCCTCGATGGCGCCCTGGGCGCCGAGATCGAAACTGAAGCTTCCCGACCGGGTGACGAAGCGGATGTCCCGCACCGATCCGTCACGCAGAATCATGAAGCTGATCTCGGCGAAGTTGCTCTGCCGGGTCGGCTCGCGGTCCCAGTTCCGGTACACCTGGGTAACGATGTTCCTCAGGTATTCCGGATACGGAAACTGCAGGCCCGGCGTCTTGATGGTCGCGACATCGGTGCCCGTGCTCGGCGTCTCACCCTCGGCCGGCGTCACCGGCGCCGCGGTCTTGGGCGGCGCCTCGCGATTGGTGTCTGCCGGTGGTGGCTTGGGCGTCGGCGGCGCCGGCGCCTTGGTCGGCTTGGGCTTGGGCGGCGGCTTGACGGGCGCCGGCTTCTCCGGGGGTGGCGGGGTCGGCACCGCCTCCCGGGCCAAGCGCTTGCGCTCCGTGGGTGCCGGGGCGGCCACCAGCTCCACCGCGTAGGTGGGCGGCCCGGCCTGCGCCTTCTGCACCTGCGTGAACGCGAGCGCCACGACTCCGACGTGCACCAGCACCGAGCCGACGATTCCTAGCGTGGTCCCCGGCGGTCGCCCGCGGTCGGACCGAACGATCACGAACCTTCCTCCGCCGCGACGAGACCAACGTTCTGAATCCCCGCCCCACGGATGATCGCCAGCACCCGCACCACCTGGCCGTACGGGACACGGGTATCCGCCTGGAGGTACACGCCCTGCGGCTTCCGGGTGGCCACCAGGGACTTGAAGGTCACCCGAAAATCGTTGTAGGACACCGGCGTCTGGTCGACGAAGATGCGACCGTCTCGGTTCACTGACACCACCATGCCTTCGCGAGGATCGAGCGGCTTGGCTTCGGCCCTCGGCAGCTCGACATCGACCCCGCCCTGCATCAATGGTGCCGTGATCATGAAGACGATCAGGAGCACCAGCATCACGTCCACCAGCGAGGTCACGTTGACGTCGGCCATGAGCGGGAGGTCACCCCGCTGGCTCCCCAGCCCGCCGCCCAGTCCCGCGGCCATCTAGAGCAGGCCTTCCCGGGCCATCGTGCCGATCAGCTCGTTGGCGAACCCCTCGAGCTCGCCGGCGAACAGCCGGACCCGGTTGACGTAGAGGTTGTAGGCGATCACGGCCGGAATGGCCGCCGCCAGGCCCGCGAACGTGGCCACCAGGGCCTCGGCCACACCGGGCGCCACCGCGGACAGGTTGCCCGAGCCCTTGGTGGCAATACCAGTAAATGCGCTGATGATGCCGAGGGTCGTGCCCAGGAGGCCCAGGAGCGGGCTCACGGAGCCGATCGTGGCGAGCCACGGGATGTAGTGGCCCAGCAGGTCGCGCTCGGCGGCGACTTCCTTGCCCAGCACCATCTTGAGCGCCTCGAGCTGGGTGGGCGTGAGGGAGCTCCGGTCGGCACCCCGCTCCTCGCGCAGCGCGCCGGGACGAAGCTCCGAATAGAAGGTGATGGCCTCGCGGAACAGGCGGTTGTACGGCGAGGGCGGCTGCTTCATCACCGCATGATAGGCATCCTGGAGCCGCGTGGTGCGCTCCATCTCCGCGAAGAACCGGTCGGCCTGCTTGTTCAGCCGGCGGAACTGCCACCACTTGAGGATGATGATGAACCAGGAGACCAGCGAGAAGACCGCGGTGATGATCAGGACGACCTTGGTCTCGGTGCTGGCCGTAAGCACCAGCTCGACCGCCGATCGTGGCACGGCGCCACCCGCCTGCAGCATCATCGTCCCTCCGTGCGGAACCACTCCACCAGGAGCGGGAGTCCGTCGTCGAAGGACCACTGCGGCGACCAGCCCAGCACCCGCTTGGCCTTGCTGATGTCCAGCGAGCTCCGGAACAGCTCGCCCGGTCGCGCGGGAGCGAACTCGATCTCGGGCTTCTGCTTCATCACCTTGCCGACCTCCTCGGCCAGCTCCAGCACGTTGGTCTGCCGCGCGGTGGCGATGTTGAACGCCGGAGCGTCCAAGGCGCCGTCGGCCGGGATCGAAGCGCTGGTGGCGAGCACGTTGGCCCGGGCAACGTCCTTGACGAACACGTAGTCCCGGGTCTGCTTGCCGTCGCCGAAGACCGTCAGCTTCTGCTTCTCCAGCAGGCGCGAGACGAAGATCGACACCACCCCGGCTTCGGACTTGGGGTCCTGGCGCGGCCCGAAGACGTTGGCGTACCGCATGGCGACGCCTTCGAAGCCGCGCAACGCCCCCAGCGCCCGCAGGTAGTACTCGCCGGACAGCTTGCTCACGCCGTACGGACTGACCGGCAGCTTGGGCGCGGTCTCGGGCGTGGGAATCACCTCGGGGTCCCCATAGACCACCCCGCCGCTGCTCGCGAAGATCACCCGGCGGACGCCGCCTTCACCGGCGCCCTCGAGCAGGTTGACCAGGCCGACGACGTTGATCCCGGCATCGAAGGCGGGCTGGTCGACCGAGACGCGGACGTCGATCTGCGCGGCATGGTGGTTGATCGCGTCGAACTTGCCGGTGGCGATCAGCTTGCGAGCCTCCGGGGACCGGATGTCGGCGCGGACGAACCGGGCGGCCTTGGGCACGTTTCGCTCGTGCCCGCGCGACAGATCGTCGAGGACTACGACTTCCCATCCGTCCGCCAGGTAGGCCTCGGCGATATGCGAGCCGATGAACCCCGCCCCGCCGGTGACCAGAACCCGCCCGCTCATGCGCCGCGTCTCGCCATGATCGCTCCAATTGGGGAATGCCGAATGAGGGGAACCACCGCCCCGCAATATAGATAGGCGAAGTGAGGAAGGAACCGGTCGCGCGGCGTCCAAAAGCGACGCGGCGCCGGGGAGCCCTCCCGGCGCCGCGCCACCGCCTCACTCCCGGAGGTCAGGACGGGAGCTTGGCGACCTGTCGCGCGTCGGCGCCGGGCACGATGTCCGGCGACAGCACGTTGAGCACCCGGGCCGTGGCGGTGTGTTCGCGCACGTGCACCACCTGGAGCGTGGCCATCACGTCATTGATGAGCTGGCGGCCGTCCGGCAGCCGCTC
>DASSMN010000538.1:0-9325 GCA_035688885.1 Gemmatimonadales bacterium | reverse complement strand
TGGATTCGTCCATCTGCCGGCGAAGCTCCCGGCAGCGGGCGTCCACCATCGCCTTCGGGCCGCCGCCGCCCACGATGGTGGTATCCTCACGCGTGACCACGACCCGTCGAGCATGGCCGAGATCGTCCAGGCCGAGGCTCTCGAGCTTGATGCCCAGCTCCTCCGCGATGACCCGGCCACCGGTCAGGATCGCCATGTCCTCCAGCATCGCCTTCCGCCGGTCCCCGAAGCCCGGCGCCTTCACCGCCACGCTGGACAGCATCCCGCGCACCTTGTTCACCACCAGCGTCGCCAGCGCCTCGCCTTCGACGTCCTCGGCGACGATAAGCAGCGGGCGGCCGGACTTGGCGACCTGCTCCAGCAGCGGGAGGAGATCCTTCATCCCCGCGATCCGCTTCTCGTGCAGCAGGATCAGCGGATTGTCCAGCGTCACCTGCATGGTCTCCGGATCGGTGACGAAGTAGGGCGAGAGGAATCCCCGGTCGAACTGCAGACCCTCCACCAGCTCGAGCGAGGTCTCGAAGCCCTTCGCCTCCTCCACCGTGATCGCTCCGTCGGCGCCCACCTTCCCGATCGCCTCCGCGACCAGGGCGCCGATGGCGGGCTCGTTGTGGGCCGAGATGGTTGCGACCTGGACCCGCTCCCGCTCGGTCGTGACGGGCCGAGAAATGCCCCGGATCGCCTCGACCGCCGTCTTGAGGCCGCGTTCCATGCCGCGCTTGAGGTCGATGGCGCTGGCGCCCGCGGCCACGTTCCGCACCCCGTCCGCGAACATCGCGTGGGCGAGCAGCGTGGCGGTAGTCGTGCCGTCGCCCACGGCTTCGCCGGTCCGCTCGGCGGCCTCTCGCAGCACCTGGGCGCCGAGGTTCTCCTCCGGATCCTCCAGGTCGATTTCCTTCGCGATGGTCACCCCGTCGTTGCAGATGAGGGGCTTGCCCCACCGGCGCTCCAGCACGATGCACTTGGAGCGAGGGCCCAGCGTGACGCGGACCGCGTCGGCCAGAGCGGTGGCGCCCCGAAGGATGCGCTCCCGCGCGGCGGTCTCGAGCAGCAGGTGCTTGTGCGGCATGGCGCGCTCCAGGATTCGGGGATGCGGACGGTACCGGATGACGCTCCTAATGTCCCGCGCCCGCTGTGAAGAAAGGGTGAAGGTCCGGGGAAGCCGGTTTCACCCCCCGTTCACGCGGGGTTCAGTCGCCGGGGTGGATGTTCGGGGCACCACTCACCTCGAGGTCTTGTGAAGGTCGCCGAGCTTATGCGCACCCCGGTCCTGACGGTCGAGGCCGACCACACCGTCGCGGATGCCGTCGTCACCCTGGCCGACGGGCACGTGTCCGCGCTTCCCGTGGTGGACGGCCGGGGCCGTCTCATGGGCGTGCTCTCCACCACCGATATCCTGGCGGCGACAGCGGAGGCAGACTCCGAGCGGCGGGCCGACGTGCTGGAGACCCCCGTCCGGATGCTCATGAGCCGGCGCGCGCTCACGATCAACCCCGACGCCGGGGTGCGGGAAGCGGCGCAACAGCTGCTTTATGCCGAGGTGCACCGACTCTTCGTCACCGACCAGGGGCGGGTCGTCGGCGTCGTGTCGTCCACCGACGTGGTCCGCGCCCTCGCCACCGGGGCGTTCGCCAGGGACGGCGAGCAGCAATGACGCGGTACGTGCTTCCGTTCCGGGAGCTGACCCTCGACCGGTTGGCCGAGGTCGGCGGGAAGAACGCCTCGTTGGGAGAGCTACTGGTCCATCTCGGTCCTGCCGGCATCCGGGTCCCGGATGGGTTCGCCCTCACCGCCGCGGCGTTTCGGCTGCATCTGGCGGAAGCCGGCCTGGCGGAGTCGATCTACCAGGAGCTCGACCAGCTCGACCTCCATGACGTGGCGCGGCTGGCCTCGGTCGCCCGCTCGATCCGCGAGCGCGTCGCCGCCGCCCCCTTGCCCCACGAGGTCGCGACCGAGCTCGATGCCGCGTATGAGCGCCTCTCCCGCGCCTCCGGCGAGGAGGCGACCGACGTCGCCGTCCGCTCCAGTGCCACCGCCGAGGACCTGCCGAGCGCCTCGTTTGCCGGACAGCAGGAGAGCTATCTCAACATCCGGGGCCGCGCCGCGCTGGATGCGGCCGTGCGCTCCTGCCTGGCCTCCCTCTTCACCGACCGCGCCATCGTCTATCGTGCGGAGCACGGGTTTCGGCACGCGGAGGTGGCGATTTCGGTCGGGGTGCAGAAGATGGTGCGGAGCGACCTGGGGTCGGCCGGGGTGATCTTTACCCTGGATACCGAGAGCGGGTTCCGCGACGTGGTCCTCGTCACCGGGTCATGGGGACTGGGCGAGACGGTCGTACAAGGGCGGGTGAAGCCCGACGAGTTCTGGGTCCACAAGCCGACCCTCCGCGCCGGGTTTCGTCCCTTCCTGCGGCGCGAGATCGCCACCAAGTCGGTCAAGCTGATCTACGCCGAGGGAGGCACCAGGCCGGTGCGCGAGGTCCGGGTGCCCGTGGGCGACCGTCGCCGCGCCATCCTCGAGGACGCCGAGATCCTCACCCTGGCACGGTGGGCGCTGGCCATCGAAGACCACTACTCCGCCCAGGCCGGGCGGCCGACGCCGATGGACATCGAGTGGGCGCGGGACGGCCGAACGGGCGAGCTCTTCATTCTCCAAGCCCGGCCCGAGACCGTGCACTCCCAGGTGGTCAGTGCGTCACTCGAGCTCTGGCGCCGGCGCGGCGAGGGCCGGCTCCTGCTCACCGGCCGCAGCGTGGGCACCCGGGTCGGGAGCGGGCCGGCCCGGGTGGTGCGGTCGGCCGCAGAGCTGGGCGCGTTCCGCCCCGGTGAGATCCTGGTGGCGCCGATGACCGACCCCGACTGGGAGCCGGTGCTCAAGGAGGCCGCCGCGGTGGTGACCGACGAGGGCGGCCGCACCTGCCACGCGGCCATCGTCTCCCGGGAGCTAGGCATCCCCTGCGTCGTGGGCACCACGGCGGCCACCGGCACGCTCACGGACGGGCAGGTCGTCACCGTCTCCTGCGCTGAAGGCGACGACGGCCGGGTCTACGAGGGGACGATCGCCTTCGAACGGCAGGTCATCGATCCTGCCGCCCTGCCCATCCCGCGGGTGCCCCTCATGCTCAACCTGGCCAATCCCGACCGGGCCTTTCAGCTGGCCCAGCTGCCGAGCGCAGGAGTGGGATTGGTGCGGATCGAGTTCGTCATCTCGAACTGGATCGGGGTCCACCCAATGGCTCTGGTCCACCCCGAGCAGATCACCGATCCGGCCACGCGCGCCGCGGTCCGCGACCGGGTCGGCGAAGGGGCGCCCATGGAGTTCTTCATCGAACGACTCGCCGGGGGCATCGCCCAGATCGCCGCGGCGTTCTACCCTCGGCCGGTCATCGTGCGGTTCTCTGATTTCAAGACCAACGAGTACGCCGGCCTGCTCGGCGGGGCGGCGTTCGAGCCGCGGGAGGAGAACCCGATGATCGGGTTCCGTGGCGCCTCGCGCTACTACGACGAGCGCTACCGCGAGGGATTCGCGCTGGAGTGCCGGGCGGTCCGTCGGGTGCGGGACGAGATGGGACTTCGCAACGTCAAGGTCATGATCCCCTTCTGCCGCACCCTGGGTGAGGCGCGCCGGGTGCTCGAGGAGCTCGCGCGTCACGGCCTCCGCCGCGGTGAGCGCGAGCTGCAGGTCTACGTGATGTGCGAGATCCCCAACAACGTCATCCTTGCGCGCGAGTTTGCCGAGCTGTTCGACGGCTTCTCCATCGGCTCCAACGATCTCACCCAGCTCGCCTTAGGGGTGGACCGGGACTCCGAGCTGCTGGCGCATCTGTTCGATGAGCGGGACCCCGGGGTGAAGCGGCTGATCGCGATGGCGGTGGACGCGGTGCATGCGCAGCAAGGCACCATCGGCATCTGCGGGCAGGCGCCGAGCGATTATCCCGAGTTCGCCGAGTTCCTCGCCGGCCTGGGGATCGACTCGATCTCGCTCAACCCCGACTCCCTGCCCCGGGTCGCGGAGCGGCTTGCCGTCGCCCCATCGCGCCCGGCATTGCCGATCCCGGCGGCGGTCGCGTGATGGGCTCGACGCCACACCTAGGCCTCGCCGGCGCGATCCGCTACGCCTGGTCGGCGTCCCCGGTCCGGCCGGCGCCGGGCGTCGTCGCCCGAAGCCCCCGCGCGCCGCGCAGACGGGCAATCCGGTCGAGTTGGGCCAACAGTGCAGCGGTCTGTGGTGTGGCTGCCTCGAGCGGCAGCGCCGACAGCGCCCGCTCCAGCTCGATGCACCAGCGCCGCAAGGTCTGCAGGAACGCGCCGGCGATCGCAGCGGTGGCGATGCCGGTCCCCCGTCGCCGCCCGATCCAGTCCAGGTCGCGGCGGAGGATCTCGAGCGCCTGCCGGCCCTCGGTCAGCCGCTGCGCCGCGCGCAGCTCGATCTCGCCGATCAGCCCATCCAACAGCTCGCCTTCGAGGCCGAAATCCCGATCGAATCGGTCGGCCAGATAGCGCACGACGCCCCACCGGGGCCAGAACCCGCCGCGGGGCTGGCAGGCCGGGAGCACGTTGCGCGAGACTTCGGCGAACCAGCGAGCGTGGATCGCAACGAGGTAGCTCCCCACGGTGGCAGCGGTGGCGGTAGTGGAGGTGGTCGGGCGACGCGGTGCAGTGGCGGTCATGAGTCGCTCCCTGCGGAGGATGTCCCACGATATTGCCGGCACCATGAGAATTCGGTGAAGCCGGCCGGAAGGTTCCTCGGCCGGCGCTAGTGTTGGTCGACGCGGACCCCGTCCGCGACGTTATCGGTGGGATACAGGATGACCTGCTCGCCGGGCTTCAGGCCGTCGAGCACCTCGACCTCGCTCCCGTTGCGGCGCCCCGGCCGGATCACGCGGAGGCGGGCTCGTCCCCTGTCGTTCACGTAGGTGGCCCATCCGTCGCCCTGCCGGAACACCGCCCCGCCGGGGACCAGCAGCCGATTCCGCCCTTCCCAGACCACGATGCTGGCCTCGACCCGGTATCCGTCGCCCAGGGCCGCGCCCGCGCCGGGTCGGTCCAGCCCGATCACGACGTTGACCCGCTGCTCCTCCACGCCGAGGGCGGAGATCCGAGTGAACGCGGAGGGTTCCACCCGGGTCACGTGACCTGCGAGTGTCGAGTCCCCGCCCCAGCGCTCGATCCGCACCGGCGCCCCCGGCCGGATCCCCACGGCATCGGTCGTGAGCACGTCGACCACCACCTCCAAGGCGTCGCGCTCCCCGACTTCCAGGAGCGGCGTGCCGGGCTGGACCACTCCTTCGCTCTCCTGGAGAACGCGCAGGACCTCCCCGCGTGCGGGCGCGCGTACCGGGAACTCCTCCCGCGAGTTGCCGGCCAGCCGAGCGAGGGCGGCTTCCGCCATGCGGAGCTCCGAGGCGGCCACGCGCCGGCCGTAGGCCGCGCTGGCGAGCTCCTCCCGGCGCATGCGCTCCGCCAGCTCCGCTTCCTCCAGCGTGTACTGCGCCGTGGCGCCGGCCCTGATGAGGGTGCGCTGCCGCTCGGCCTCCCGACGGACGAAACCGTAGGCAGCCTCCGCCCGGGCGATCGCCACCTCCGCCTGGCTCAGACCGGCGCGGGCGGCGGCGATCCGGGCCTGCGCTTCGGTCCGGGCGCGCGGGTCGAGCATCGGGGCCGGGAGCGGGACGAGCCGGGCCACCACCGCGCCCTGAGCCACGGAGTCCCCGGGGTGGAGCGTGATTCGGGCCAGCGTGCCGCCCAGCGGGGCGGAGACGACGTAGCGGTCCTTCACCCGGGTGCGGCCATCTTCGTCCACGGTGACCACGAGCGTGCCGCGGCGAACCGCCGCGGTCTCGACCGCGACCGGCTCCGGACGAAGATTCCACCCCACGGCGACGATCAGGGTGAGGGCAAGCACCGCCCAGAGGGCGCGCTTGATCCGGCGCTCGACCCGGGACTTCGGCGTGGGCCGCGGGCGAGCCGGGAGTGGCGCCGGCGGCAGCACGCTGGCCGTGGGGACGGGCGCAGGGCCGGAGTCGGTGCGGATGGTCGATGCCGGGCGGATGAGCGTGGTGTCGTCAGCCATAGTCATTCTCTCGTCTTGAGCACCCCGATCAGATCGAGGCGATCGAGCTGGCGCCGGACCAGTAAAGCGCTCGCCGCGGACGCGAGCAGGGTCACCAGGACCGCGAAGGCGAGCCGCCGGGGAGCCACTTCGTCGGGAAGCCGGAAGCGCTCGGGATGACTCAAGTTCACCACCCAGTTGGTGAACCAGCGGCTCAGCAGCAGTCCCAGCGGCAGAGCCACGATCACCTGCGCCGCGAGCTCCGAAAGGAGGATGCCCGAGACTTCGCCGCGGGTGAAGCCGAGCACGCGGAGGCTGGCGAGATCGCGGCTCCGGAGCGAGAGGGCGACGCGCGCGTTGTTGTATACCACCCCGATCGCGATGGTCGCAGCGAAGGCGGTGAGCACTGCGGAGATGATCAGCATCGACGTGCCCGTCTCCGCCCGGAACTTCCGGATCGCGGCGGGGCGGTCGGAGACCGATGCCACCTGGGGCATGTCGTTGAGGCGGCGCTCGACCTCCAGGCGGTAGGCCGGTTCCACCGTCAGCGAGGCGGCGTTGCTGCTGGGGACCGTTCCCAGGAGCTCTTCCAGCCGCGGCTTCCGGAGATAGACCTGCAGGCCCGCCATATCGTCCACCAGGCCGCTCACCGGCAGACGCAGCGTCCGCCGGTCGCCCTCGAGCAGCTTCAACGGGAGCGTGTCGCCGGCCACCACCTGAAGCGCCCGGCCGAGCTGCGCGCTCATCAGAGCGCCGGCCAGCGGCAGCGGGACCTCACGCCCGGCCCCGTTCACGACCCGCCGAAGCTCCGCCCCATCGGGATAGCCCACCACGGCGACGTCGCGGCTCCGATGGCCCGCCTCCACCCGTGCCGCCACCGTCCGCAGCCCCTCGGCGTGGAGGACGCCCGGCAGCCCCGCGAGGGTGCCGACCACCCGGTCGGGCAGCGGATCGCGGAAGGCCACGCTCAGGTCCTCGCGCCAGGCCCGCTGGAACTGCACGTCCAGCACCGTGTCGATGGCGTCCTCGCTGATCCGGCCGACCACCAGGATCGCGATGCAGGCCCCGATGCCGAGCGCGGAGAGCGCCGTGCGCAGGGGACGACGCTCCAACTCGCGCAGGATCATCCGCGCCGCCTGGGAGATGAAGCGATCGAGTCCCAACCGCTCGCTCAGGAGCGGGCGATAGACCGCCGGCGCGGGGGGGCGCATGGCCTCGGCCGGGGTCAGGCGCACCACCCGGCGGACTGCCGTCGCCGCGCCCGCCACCGCGGAAGCGAGGCTCACCGCGCCGCCGGCGACCATCACCAGGGGCGAGAGACGATAGCTGAACAGCGGGAAGTGAAAGACGTCGGTGTACAGCGCGGTGAGCGCGCGACCGAGCATCGCCCCGAGGACCAGACCGACGGCGCCGCCGAGCAGGACGACGACGGAGACCAGCTTCAGGAAATGGAGCCCGATGGCGCGGTTGGCATACCCCACGGCCTTGAGCGTGGCGATCTCGGGGCGCTGCAGGCTCACCAACCGCGAGAGCACCATGTTGACCAGGAACGCCGACACGCTGAGGAAGATGACCGGCACCACCGTGGCCCACGCCTTGAGCTGGGCCATTTCCTCGCGCACGATGTAGTTGGACGCCTGCCGGTCCTGACCGACCGCGGTAAAGCCGCCGTACGGCTCGAGAATGCGGTCGATCTCCCGCAGCACCGCCGGCTCGGAGGCGCCCGGCTGCAGCCGGAACAGCGCGTCATTGAACGCGCCCTCCATCTGAAATGCGGGGGCGATCGCCGCCCGGTCCATCCAGAGCACGGCGAAGCGCTCGTCGTCGGCGAACGTCCCGCCTCCCGGCGGCTGCGGATAGACGAACTCGGGCGAGCTCGCGAGTCCCACGATCCGGAGATCCCGCAGCTTGCCGTTGATGACCGCCGGGATCCTGCCGCCCGGCCCGATCCGGTTCCGCCGGGCGAATGCGGTCAGGAGAACCGCCTCGTCGCCCTGGCCCCGCTCCGGCAGCCGACCGGCCTCGAGGATGAGCCGGTCGAGTGGCGGCTCCATCCCGTCCGGAAGACTCACGATCTGGCCGATCGGGGATTGCGGGTGACCCGGTAGGGGCAGGTTCACCGTCTGCACCACCCGGGTATGCACCAGGGCTACCCCCGGGATCGCCTCGAGCCGGCGCGCCACGCTTTCGGGGGCGCGCTTCAGCGCGACGAAGGCATGGGCGAACCGGTAGCGCTCGTAGTAGGAGCGCTTGGACCGCTCCAGCGACTCCCAGGTGCTCTGGAAGGTGACGAAGCCCGCGACCCCGCAGGCCACCACCAGGGCCACGGTCAGGACCTGGCCCTTCAGGTGCACCAGGTCGCGGAGCAGCTTGCGATCGAGCGCCCTCACCATCGGAGGCTCCGCACCGAGGCCTTCACCACAGGCCTGGTCTCCTGAACGATGCGCCCGTCCGCCAGGGTGACCACCCGGTCGGCGATGGCGGCGATGGGAATGTTGTGCGTGATGATGGCCGTGGTGGTACCGATCTCCCGGTTGACCCGGGCGATGGCTTCGAGCACCAACTTCCCGGTCTCAAAGTCGAGTGCACCGGTCGGCTCGTCGCACAAGAGGACGTCGGGCCGCTTGGCCACGGCGCGCGCGATCGCCACCCGCTGCTGCTCGCCGCCGGAGAGCTGCGCCGGGAAGTGGTCCAGCCGGTCGCCCAGGCCCACCAGCTCCAGCACCTCGGCGGGGTCGTACGGCGCTTGGGCGATGTCGGTAACCAGCGCGACGTTTTCCCGCGCCGTGAGGCTCGGGATCAGGTTGTAGAATTGGAAGACGAAACCGACGTGGTGCCGCCGGTAGCGAGTGAGCTCCGCTTCCGAGGCCCGGGTCAGCTCGCGACCCCGGTAGAACACCCGCCCCTCGGTCGGGGTATCCAGACCGCCGAGGATGTTGAGTAGGGTGGACTTCCCGCTGCCAGAAGCCCCGAGCAGGACGAGGAATTCGCCGCCGGAGAGATGGAAGTCCACCCCACGCAAGGCATGGACCCCGACCTGCCCCATCCGGTAAACCTTGGTGAGCGCCACGGTCTCGAGCACCGCATCCGCGCCCCGGCCGGACGGAGCCGGCGCTCCCGCGAGCGCCGGCCCTGCCGTCTCCACCACACCTCCAGCCCAAGACTCCGAACCCATCGCATGCTCCTCCACGGTCTGGAGCACGGTACGACGGGAACCCCCAAGAACCCTGGAGATGGGTGTGAAGGGATGTTCACATTCTGGGCAGCCCTAATC
>DASSMN010000250.1:0-7142 GCA_035688885.1 Gemmatimonadales bacterium | reverse complement strand
CGGTGCGCTCCATGGTCCACTTGGCGGGGTACGCCGCCGGCTTGACGTTGCCGCACCAGATGAACTCGGCATCGGTAGAGCGCGCCAGCACCGCGACCCGTCGCGACCAGAGCAGGATGCCCTGAATGGTGCGGAGCCGCCGCGAGGGGATGCCCAGGCGGTCGACCCGATTCGGGAAGCTCGCGTCGATGTCGGACGAGTCGCCGCACTGGCCGGTGGACACGACCAGAGAGCCCGCCGGGTACCGCTTGGCCAGCTCGGCCATCCACCGCGCGATGCCGCCGCCGATCGGGGGGAAGTCGTACGTCAGCAGCAGGTGGGGAGACATGCCCTAATCTATCCTAAGAACGGAGCCAGGGCCGACCGGAACCTCG
Organism: Gemmatimonadales bacterium; assembly: GCA_035688885.1. GTDB lineage: Bacteria > Gemmatimonadota > Gemmatimonadetes > Gemmatimonadales > GWC2-71-9 > CAVVWJ01. The sequence goes on along the minus strand of DASSMN010000250.1, from coordinate 6,768 downwards.
CGGCCGCCGCGGGAATGGTGAGATCGGCGACGAGAGAAGGATCCGCGGGCTGACTCTCGAGCGCCGCCGCGATTGCGGCCGTCAGCGACGGCACGTCGTCCACCGGAACCAGGCGGGCGGCCGAGCCCACGAACTCGCGGTGGGGTGGGATGTCCGAGGCGACGACCGGCACACCGGAGGCCACCGCCTCGATCGGCGTGAGTCCGAATCCTTCGAACCGGCTGGGACAGACCGCCACCGCTGCCTCATGATAGGCTCGATCGACGGTCGCGTCGTCGGCCGAGGTTTCGATCGAGCAGCTCACGCCAAGACGGCGCGCGAGCGCCGCGAGCGCCGGCTCCTCTTCGCCGCGCCCGATCAGCCGGACCCGCACCGGGCGCTCGAGCCTGGCCGCCGCCTCGATGACCGCCGCCTGGTTCTTGTGCCGGCGCAGTCGGGAAACGGTGAGCAGAACCGGCGGCTCCGGCCGGGGGGCCTCGGCCGGCCGGGGCCGGAAGCGGGTCGAATCGTAGCAGTACGGCAGGCGGACGGCATGGACATCGAAGCGCTCGGCGATGGTCTCGCAGGTGAGAGTGCTGGCGCCCCACACCGCGTCGGCCCGGGCGGAGATGTAGCGCAGCCGGCTGTAGTATCCTCGCCGGCGGCCGTAAGCACCCCAAGGCCGCGGCAGGCGAAGAAAGCGGCCGGCCACCCACCACACCGGGTCCGCCTGCCCCGACCCGGTGCCCACCGGCGGCAGGTCCCACAGGTAAACGATGAGCCGAGCCCGACGGCCCCGCGCGTAACGCCACGCCGCCTCGGCGGCGAGCCCGGACATGGCGAGCGCCACCCGGGCCGGCGCCTCGCCCTCGGTGGCGACGGTGAGCCCCTGCTGCCGGAGCAGCGGCACCACCAGCGCGGTGTACGCGTTGGAGGCAAACCAGCGGACGTCATCCACTGGCGTCGATCACCTCGGTGAGCGCACGCTCGTAACCTGAAACCATCCGGGCCACTGGGAAGTCGGACTCGATCCGACGGCGAGCGGCACTCCCGAGGGCCTGCAGCCGGGTGGGGTCATCCAACAGCGCCTGCACCGCATCGGCCAGGGCTCCGGCGTCGGCGGGCGGGACCAGGAGGCCCGCGGCCCCGTCTCGGCCGACCAGCTCCGCAGTGCCGCCGGCATCGGCGGCCACGACCGGCCGCCCGCAGGCCATCGCCTCGCCGACCGCGTTGGGGAAGATCTCCTGCAGCGATGGGTGCACCACCAGATCCGCCGCATTGTAGCCTGCGATCATGTCGCGGGTGCTGAGCAGCCCGGTGAACACCGTGGGCAGCTTGAGGCCGGCCGCCATCGAGCTCAGCTCGCCCTCGCGATGGCCGTCCCCGCACACCACGTACACCACGTTCATGCCCTGCCGGTGCAGCCGGTGGAGCGCGTTGATGGCCACTTCCTGGCCCTTGTTGCGGGTGAGCTTGGCCGCGCTGAGGATCACGCGTGCCGACGGCTCGATGCCGTATCGGGCGCGGAACGCGCGGGCGGCGTCCGGCTTGGGAGCGTAGCGGTCCGTATCGTAGCCGTTGGGCACCTGGTACGAGGGAATCCGCCGCATCCAGCCGGCCTGACGGACCGCGTCGTCGTGGATGTATTTCGATTGATAGATGCAGGCCGACACCCGGCTCAGGTACACCCGGTCCATCAGGTGCGTGCGAGGCCGGCGGTAGTTGAGGTTGTAGCGGTAGACGATGCGCGCGCGGTGCAGCAACGTGGCATAGAACGACAGGCGCACGTCGCGGGGGGTATCGGCCACGACCGCCTGGGCGCGCACCGACCGGAGCGCGCGGCCGAGCGACCAGACCTCCACCGGACCGGTGTTCCGCCCGGGAATCTGGGTTACCTCCAGCCCTTCGTCCACGAGTCGGCGGGTCAGCTTGTCGGCCGCGGTGACGAGCACCGTGGTGTGCCCGCGGTCGCGCAGGCCGCGCGCGAGCTTGGCGTAGCTCACACCGGAGCCGCGCCAGCCGTTGGCGGAGGTCAGCAGGGCTACACGCATTGCATCGTTATACTTGGCCCATGCGAGTCGTGGTGGTGGGCGCGGGGGGCGCCCGGAAGACGGAAACGTCGATCGCGCGCGCAGCGCGCCAGCTGGGGCATGCGTGCCGCGTAGTCAACGCGGTGACCTGGACCCGCTACGCGGGTCCCTTTGCGCCGCGAGCCATCCGCTACGCCGCTGAGTCGTTCGACCCCGACTTCGTCGTGCTGACCCGCCACGCGATCCTGGCCGGCGAGGCCGAGCTGCGAGCGCTCCTGCGCGGCCGGCGCGCGGCCTTCTGGTACTTTGACCTCCCGCCCAAGCCCGCCGTACTGACGCTGGCCCGGCTGGTGGGAAGTCTCTACGTCACCAGTCCCGGCCAAGTGGAGCGCTACCGTGCCGCCGGCGTGCCGGAGGTGCGGTTCCTGCCCCAAGGCGTGGATCCCGTGCGCGATCGGCCGGCGCGCTGGGCACCCCCCGAGCTGGTGTGCGACGCGAGCTTCGTGGGCTCGGGGCAGTACTCGCACCGCTACCCCGTGCTGCGCGCCATCGCGGCAGCCTGCCGGCTCCAGATCCGCGGCCCCGGCTGGGAGGGAGCGCCGGCGGAGCTGCCCATTGCCGGCGGCGCGGTGCACGGGCGGCGGCTCCGGCAGGTCATCCGCGGCGCGGCCATCTCGCTGGGCGCGAATGCCACCCCGGAGCAGGATGGCGAGCCCGCCTCCGCCTCGAACCGGATGTGGCGCATTCTCGGATGCGGCGGGTTCTACCTGGGCCAGCACGTGCCCGACATTGCCGGCTTCGCTGCCGGCGGCCGGCACTGCGCCTGGTACCGCTCGGCCGAGGAAGCAGCCGAGCTCGCGGTTCATTACCTGGCGCATCCCGACGAGCGGCGTCGCATCGCCGAGGCCGGCCGCACCCACGCGCTCGGGCACCACACCTACGCGCACCGCCTCGAGCTCCTGCTCGCGGGCCGAGCCTATCCCCTGAGCCAGGCCCCTCAGACCAGCGTGTAGTTCCGGAACTCGAACACCCTCACGCCGGTCACGCGCTCGATGGCCCCTGACGCATAGTAGCGGAGAAACCGCCAGCGGAACTGCCGCGGCGCGATGACGCGCTCGGCATCGCGCCGGCGCGGCTCGATCCACGCCTGCGCGGTCGCGGGGTGGGTCCCGGTGAACGGCCGGATCCCGGGGAACCATGCGAGCAGGGGCTTGCGGTCGTCCGCGTCGCGCCAGGGATACATCGTCTTTCCGAGCTCGCGCTTTTCCCGCAACGCCTGCGCCGGCCGAGCCCATCCGTAGTGGAACATCTCCGCGCCGGTGAGACGGGCGCGAATTTTTCGATGCGCAGGGCCGACCCGGAAGCCCTGGGCGCCTTGGTAGGGCCGGATGTCGAGGCCGGGGTCCAGGCGCACCGCCCGCACTTCCCGCCGGTACCAGCGCCGGTGGGTCGCGATCGTGTCGAACCCACCGTAGAAATGTAGGTACCGCACCAGCAGGCCTTCGACCCGGGCGTCGCCGTCATAGCGCTGGATCGCGTCGGCCAGCTCGGCGGCGCCCCGCTCGTGCAGCACCTCGTCGGCCTGGATGTAGATGCCCCACGGGTGGCGGCACGCGCGCATGGCCCGCAGCGTTTCCTGCCCTAGCACGGTATTGCGACGGGTCATGTCCCATTCGGTTTCGACGATGCGGATCTTGGGATCGCCGATGGACCGGACCAGCGCCAGCGTGTCGTCCTCCGACCGCCCGACGTTCACCACCACCTCGTCGCACACCGGAAGGATGGAGCGGATACTGGCCTCCACCGGGAAGTCCAGTTTGATCGCGTTCCTCACGATGGTGAAGCCCGACACCTTGACCACGCTGGCGCTCCCTCCTCCCGTTTGGCCGTTGCGGTGACACAATCTCAACCCGCGTGCGGTGGCCGAGCAAGCCGCCCGCCCAGCACCGAGTGATAGCCGGCCGGCCCCACCGCCCTGATGCAGAACCTGAAGTACGCGAAGGGTCATGGGGCCGGGGAAGATGCATAGATTCCATCCGTCATGCACGTCGCCCTCTACATTCGCGATCGCCTGCCGGTGGCGAAGTATGGCGGGACCCAGCGAGTCGCCGTCTATCTGGCGCGCGGCCTGGCCGACGCCGGACACCGGGTGACGCTGCTGGCTCAGGCCGGCACCCGGATGCGCGAAGTCTCGGTAGTGGAGCTCCCCCGCACCCCGGAGGGATCGCCGCCGCCCGACCTGCGGCGGTGGCTGCCGAAAGGCGTCGATCTGCTGGTCGCCTATTCGCCGGTGGCCGCGACACTGGACGTGCCCTGGATCCGGAGCCTCCACGGCAACCGGAGGCCCGGCACCGTGAGTGCCCCCAACACCCTCTACCTGAGCCGCGATCACGCGGCGCGCCACGGCGGCGTCGCCTTCGTCTACAACGGCATCGACCTGGCGGAGTTCCGGTTCGAGACCCGGAAGGCCGACTACGACCTGTTCCTGGGGCGGCTGCACCAGGTCAAGGGCTATCGGTGGGCGCTCGAAGGCGCGCGGCGCACGGGCCGGCGCCTGGTGCTGGCCGGTGGCTGGAGGCCGTCGTTCAGACGCCGGGTGCGCTATGTGGGAGAGGTGGGCGGCGAGCGCAAGGTTGACCTGCTGGCCAACGCCGCGTGTCTCTGGATGCCGGCGCTCTGGGACGAGCCGTTCGGGCTCACGCTGATCGAGGCGATGGCGAGCGGCACCCCGGTGCTCGGTACACGCCGCGGCGCGCTTCCGGAGATCGTCAGCCCGGAGGTGGGGGCGCTGGCGGACACCCTCGAGGAGATGGTGGGCTGCCGCGCCGCGCTCGCGCGGATCGATCCGCATGCCTGCCGCGCCCGGGTCGAGCAGCGTTTCTCCCACCACGTGATGGCGGCGGAGTATGTCCGGATGTTCCGGGGATACCTGGGGACGGGAGTGTTGCCGGAGGGGAGAGCGGAGGTCGGATGGGGCGATAGGGCGATAGGGCGATAGGGCGCCCCGAAACTAGACTGCAATCTCGAGCGCAGCGATGGACCTGCTCCGCCGTGGCTCGATAGCCCGCGGTCCAGATCCCTCACTCCGCTCGGGATGACAGCACCCCAGGAGTACCCGTCCGGACAAGACCGACCAGCGCCAGGTCGGGGCGCGGCGCCCTACGCTCTATTGTCCTATCGCCCGACCTCCACCGGCATCCGCTCCCCCACCACCTGCAACAGCGTCGCCAGACGATGCATGTACGTGTGCTCGGCCAGCGCCCGCTGGCGCGCCCCGGCCGCGACCTGCTCGGCCCAGGCGCGGTCGTGCAGCGCTTCCGCGGTGAAGACACGCAGCTCCTGGGCCGAGCGAGCCACCAGCACCTCCGAGCCTTCCCGGAAGTGCTCGTGGATGTCAGGGTGCTCCTCCACCACCTGCGGCACTCCGATCGCGGCAAGCTCGAACAGCCGGCGGCTCGCTCCGGGATCGCGAACCGGCGCCGCCTCGTCGGTACAGGCCACGTTGACCGCCACGGAGGCACCGGCGTAGGCCCGGATGTAGTCCTCGTGGCCCAACAACTCGCCGCGGCAGTAATCCCGCAGCTTGGTTCGACGCCAGCCGGGCCCCCAGACCGCTACGCCGAACTCGACCAGCTCGGCCAGCCGCCGCTCGCGGTGCGGCGTGGCGGTACCCACGAAGACCACGTTGGCCCGGAACCGATCGCGGGCGCGCATCGGCCGATGGATGGAGGGATCGCAACCGGCGGGCAGGTAGTGGACCGGCGGGTGACCCGGCTCGTCGAGGGCCTCGACGGTGGCGCGGTCGGCCACGAACACGGCATCGTAGGCGGCCGCGAGCGGGAGAATGTCCTGCGCGGAGCGCCGGGCGTCGCAGAACCAGTTGACCCAGGTGGCGCCGCCCCCCCGACGCAGCGACGCGACCATCGCGCCATCCACCTGGTTGCCCTCGAGCACCAGCACGATGCTGGGCGATGTGCCGGCCACGGCCCGGGCCAATCGGTCGTGCAGGCCCACTCGGCGGAGCCGACTCAGCCACCCGCCGGTCCCGATCAGGTTGACCGTGGAGACTCGACAGCCCAGCCGCTCGAGCGCGCGGCGGCGCAGTCCGGCGTGCGCGTACAGCGCATCGTCGAAGGCGCCCACCAGGAGCACGCGAGTATCGGGAAACCGACTGGACACGAAACGAAACTAGCGAAACGATGCTCGATGACAACCCGCCGCCTTACGCCTCGGCGGCCAGCACCGGCTCCTGATCGCGAAACTGCAGATCGTACAGCCGACGGTAGAGACCGCCGGAACGGAACAGCTGGTCGTGAGTGCCGCGCTGCACCACTCGGCCGGCGTCGAGCACCACGATCTCGTCCGCGTCGCGCACCGTGGCCAGCCGGTGGGCAATGACCAGGACCGTACGCTCGGCCATCAGCCGGTCGATGGCCTGCTGGACCAGCCGCTCCGACTCCGTGTCGAGCGCGCTGGTGGCCTCGTCGAGAATGAGGATCGGCGGGTCACGGAGCAGGGCCCGTGCGATCGCAATCCGCTGCCGCTGGCCTCCGCTCAGCCGGGTGCCGCGCTCGCCGAGCAGGGTGTCGTAGCCCTGCGGCAGCTGGGCAATGAAGAGGTCGGCGTTGGCCGCTCGGGCGGCGGCCTCCACCTGCGCCCGCGTGGCCCCCGGCGACCCATAGGCGATGTTGGCCAGCACGGTGTCGTTGAGCAGCACCGTATCCTGGCTCACCACGCCCATGATCGCGCGGAGCGACCG
>DASSMN010000541.1:0-10172 GCA_035688885.1 Gemmatimonadales bacterium | reverse complement strand
AGGCGGCGCTCCTCGACCTGCTCGCCTCGGACTACGGCGTGGGGCTCCGGCTCCGCCCCTATATCTACGCGGCGGTCTCGCTGCTGTGCTTTGCGGTTGTTGCCGCGGCGAGCGTGGCCTGGCTGCGTCGCTATCGATTCGGGCCGCTCGAGTGGGTATGGCGGACGCTCACGTACGCGGAGGCGCAGCCGCTCCGGCGGGCGCCGGTCAGGGGCGCATGAGAATCGCCATCGGGGCCGATCACGCCGGCTTCCGCTACAAGGAACGGCTCAGGCGCGAGCTGGCCGTGCTGGGACACCAGCTCACCGATTTCGGCACCGCCTCCGAGGAGCCGGTGGATTATCCGCTGATCGTGCGCCCCGTCGCCGAGGCGGTGGCCGCGGGCAGCTTCGAGCGCGGTATCGTGCTGGGCGGGTCGGGCAACGGCGAGGCGATTGTGGCCAACCGGGTCCGCGGGGTGCGCTGCACGGTGTGCTGGAATGTCGAGTCGGCTCGGTTGGCCCGGCAGCACAACGATGCCAACGTGCTGTCGCTGGGCCAACGGCTCATCGCCGAGGATGCCTTGCTTCCGATCGTCAGCACCTGGCTGGTCACCCCGTTCGAGGGTGGGCGGCACCTCCGGCGGATCGCGCTCATCGACGAGCCCGGCGCGTAGATCGAGGCCGGCGGGCGGTGCCAGGCTGCTGGCGCACCGGCATCCCCCGACGCACATTTACACCGCTCTTCCTCACATCCGCATATTCCGGCCCGACCGGGTGAGAACTCGGCGCCGGGCCCGGCGTCATACGAGAGCAGCACCGGCCTACCCGGCCGGAGGCTCGATTTATCCCCAAGGAGACACCATGCGAAACAGCTACGGGCAGATGGGCGCCCTGGTGCGGGCCGGCGCCTGCCTTGCCGTCATGCTCGGCGTCGCCTCACCCGCGGCGGCGCAGTTTGGCGGGCTCAAGAAGAAGCTCAAGTCGGCGGCGGGGCAGGAGGCGGCAGCGGAGGGGGCCAAGCAGGCCGGGGTGTCCGATGTGCCGGCGGCGAATGCGGTCGCGCCCGGTGCCGGGGCGGCGAGGGGCGGCTCGGTGGTGCTGACCCCAGAGGTGGTGGATCAGATGATCGCCGGCCTCCAGGCAGCAAAGGCGTACGGAGAGAACGCCCGCACCGGCGACACGCCGTACGGCCGCTACAGCAGGGCCAAGCAGGCGTACGATGCGGCGCAGGCCAAGTGCCAGGCCAATCACCAGGCGAACATCACCCGCATGGCCAGCGACGAGAAGTTGGCGAACCAGTACTCCGAGCTCATGGACAAGATGACCGCTGCCATGGGCAAAGGTGACCGCGAGGGAGCGGAGCGCTACCAGTATCAAGCCTTGGGCCTGCTGGATCCGAACTGTGCGGTCAGAGAGCCCAAGCAGCCCGACGACTTCTATCAGATGGGGCGCGACATCGACACCCAGGCCGAGTCGGAAGGGGTCAAGAAGTCGGGTCTGTCGCAGGCGGAGTACGCCATGGCGCGTGAGCGCGGCGAGATGATTCTCCGCAATGCCCCACCGCCGGACGCGTCCGACTCGGAGAAGAAGGCGGTCCAGGCCAAGTCCAAGGAGCTCAAGCAGCTGCTTGGGATCGAGGACCCCCAAGCCCGTGCCATGAAGCCGGAGCCTGCGCCGGCCCCCCAGCCGGCGCCCGCCTCGCCGACGCCGCCGAACTCGGGCATGTCGCAGGGCCAGATGGACATGAACAACTGTATGGCAGGCAACGCGCAGCAGCACGAGAAGGAGATCGAGGCGCTCGGTGAGCGGGCCAAAGCCGCTCAGGAGGCCGGCGACATGAACCGGACGATGGCCATTGCCGACACCATCCGGCGGCTGCAGATGGCCGGCTGCGACAAGGGGAAGTAGCCGGATGGGGCGACCGCTCCAGGCCGCGCTGCTCGTCGGGGCCGTCATTCTCACGGGTACGCTCGCCGGTGCACGTTCCCACGCGGGGGATGCTCCCGTGGGCGGACTCGCCGTTCGGTCCGGTGAGCGATGGGTGACGTTCTGGCGGCCGGAAACCGCGCCCGCCCGCTGGACTGGGAAGAGCCCGCTGGCGGATCGCGTCGGGTGGCGGCGGGGCGCGAGCGGCATTGAATGGGGCGAGATCGTGCTCCGCGGCGCGCAGGAAGCCTGGCGCACGCGCATCGTGGTTGTGCGGCTGGATCCTCGCCGAGTCGAGCTCGCGCTCGCGCCCGCGTTTACGGAGGAGCGTCGCTGGACCATTGCGGATGCCGACTCCAGCGCGACGCTGGCGCTCGACGCCGGGCAGTTTCGCGGCTCGCTCCCGTGGGGCTGGGTGGTAACCGGCGGCCGCGAGCTGCTCAAGCCTCAATACGCACCCCTCGCGGGTGCGGTGGTGCTCGACTCGTCCGGCTCGGTGCGGATCGTTCCCCCCACCGGCGTCGGGGCGGCACAGGCTCGCGGCGGTGTGCGCGAGGCGTTCCAGAGCTACCCCATGCTGCTCGAGGACGGGGTGGTGCCGGCGCCGCTCTCGACGGCCGGTCTCGGCGTGGAGGTGCAGCACCGTGACGCCCGCCTCGCCCTCGGCACGTTCGACGACGGGAGGGTCGTTGTCGCGCTCACGCGGTTCGATGCGCTGGGCGAGTCGCTGGGAAGGATCCCGTTCGGGCTCACGTCGCAGGAAATGGCGGCGGTCATGGGTGCGCTGGGGTGCCGCCAGGCGCTGCTGCTCGATGGCGGGATCTCGGGACAGCTGATGGTGCGCGACGCGGCAGGCGCGACACGAACGTGGCCCGGGACCCGCGGCGTGCCGCTGGGACTGATCGGGCGGGCACGGCGGTAGCGCTTCGGCGGCCCGCCTGACTCGGCCGGCGTCGCCGCGCAAAGGCTCCGGACTTGGGCGGTGGTGGCCGCTCAGCCTGCGGTAGACTGCAGCCACTTCGCGGCCGGCGCTACCGGTGGCCGGGGCTGGACTCGCCCGGGTATCTTGGCCCCATGGCCTCCATTGACGATCGCCGGCGTGAGTTCCGCCGCCTGCACCAGACCGGTTGCTTCGTGCTTCCCAACCCGTGGGACGTCGGCAGCGCCCGCATGCTCGCCGGGCTGGGGTTCCCCGCGCTCGCCACGACCAGCGCCGGATTCGCGTGGTCCATCGGCTGCGCCGACAATCAGATCACGCTCGAGCAGGCGCTGGATCACCTGCGCACCATGGTGGCTGGCGTGGACCTGCCCATCAACGCCGATTTCGAGGGCGGCTTTGCCGTCGAGCCCGCCGCCGTCGGCGCCAACGTGCTGCGCGCGGTCGGCACCGGCGTCGCCGGCCTCTCGATCGAGGACTCGACCGGCGACCCGTTCCAGCCGCTCTACGACTTCGACCTTGCGGTGGCGCGGGTTCGGGCCGCGCGCGCGGCCATCGACGCGAGCGGCACCGGCGTGGTGCTCACCGGCCGCTCCGAGGGATACATCCGGGGCCGGCCTGACCTGAGCGAGACCATCCGCCGACTCCGCGCCTACGCCGAGGCCGGCGCCGACTGCCTGTACGCCCCGGGGCTGCCCTCGCGATCCACGATCGCCGCGGTCGTCTCGGCCGTGGCGCCCATGCCGGTGAACGTGTTGATCGGCGCGGAGGGCGCCGCCGTGGCCGATCTCGCCGCGATGGGCGTGCGGCGGATCAGCGTGGGCGGCGCGCTGGCCCGGGCCGCGTGGGCCGGCTTCCTCGACGCCGCGCGGGAGATCGCCGCCCAGGGGACGTTCACCGGGCTCGGGCGAGGCACGCCGGGCGCGGAGCTCAATCGGGCCTTTGCCCGGTGAGCAAGAGCCGGATGGAGGCGTTCAGCGATGGGGTCATCGCCATCATCATCACCATCATGGTGCTGGAGATGCGGCCCCCCCACGGCGCCGATCTGGCCTCACTCCGTCCGCTGCTGCCCGTGTTCCTCAGCTACGTGCTGAGCTACGTGTACGTGGGCATCTATTGGAACAACCATCACCACCTGCTGCACGCCTGCCGGCAGATCAGCGGCCGGGTGCTGTGGGCCAACCTGCTGCTGCTGTTCTGGCTGTCGCTGTTTCCCTTCTGTACCGGCTGGATGGGCGAGAATCACTTCGCCGCGCTGCCGACGGCGGTGTACGGCGTGGTGCTGCTGGCCGCGGCGTATGCCTTCGTCATGCTCCAGGCCGCCATCGTGGCCGCGGACGGACCCGACTCCAGGGTGGCGCGCGCGGTGGGTACCGACCGAAAGGCCCTCGTCTCGCGCCTGCTCTACGTCGTGGGCATTGCCGGGGCGTTCTGGAGGCCGTGGATCGGCTGGGCCTGCTACGTGGCGGTGGCGCTGATCTGGTTCATTCCCGACCGCCGCATCGAGCGCGTGCTGGCGCGGGACGAAGCCGCGGCCCGACCTTCGCCGTAAGATTCGGACCCGGCCGCCGGAGCCTTTCCGGCGGCGGACTACTCTGGAGATCCCCCATGCCGTCCCTGCGAGCCCTCCCGGGCATCGCGCTCCTCGCGCTCTCGCTTTCGTCCGCGCTCCACGCCCAGACACCCGATTCCTCGCTGCTGACGCTCGAGCGCGTCTTCGGGTCGGCCGAATTCGCGCCCGAGCCCCTGGGCGACGTGCGCTGGGTGCCCGGCGCCGCCGCCTACACCCGCATCGAGCCCGACAGCGCCAGCCGAGGCGCCGCCGCCCTGGTGCGCTACGACGCTGCCACCGGCGCGCGCGAGGTCTGGGTGCCCGCCGCCAGGCTGGTACCGCCCGGCGACTCGGTGCCACTCGACATCGAGGACTACTCGCTCTCGCCCGACGGAAAGAACGTCCTGCTGTTCACCAACTCGCGGAAAGTCTGGCGCCAGAACACCCGGGGAGACTTCTGGGTGCTCGACCTCGCCGACTGGCGTCTCCACAAGCTCGGCGGCCCCGACGCCCAGCCATCGACCCTCATGTTCGCCAAGTTCTCCCCCGATGGCGGACGGCTGGCCTACGTTCGGGCCCACGACCTCTACGTGGAGCGCCTGGCCGACGGTCGGATCACCCGTCTGACGCATGACGGCTCCCGCACGATCATCAACGGCACCTTCGACTGGGTGTACGAGGAAGAGCTCAACCTCCGCGACGGGTTTCGCTGGAGCCCGGACGGACGCCGCATCGCCTTCTGGCAGCTCGACGCATCGGGGGTGCGCGACTACGATCTCATCAACGACACCGATTCGCTCTACTCCTTCGTGATTCCGGTGCAGTACCCCAAGGCCGGTACCACCAACTCGGCGGCGCGTGTGGGGGTAGTCAGCGCGGACGGCGGCCAGCCGGTCTGGCTGGACGTCCCGGGCGACCCCCGCAACAACTACATCGCCCGGATGGAGTGGGCCGCCGGATCGAGCGAGGTCGTGCTCGAGCACATGAACCGGGCCCAGAACACCATCGAGCTCATGCTGGGCGATGCCGCCGGCGGGCGCACCCGTACCGTGCTGACCGAGCGCGACAGTGCCTGGGTGGACGTCGTGGACGATCTGCGGTGGATCAACGGCGGGAAGGATTTCACCTGGATCAGCGAGCGGGACGGCTGGCGCCACCTCTATGTCGTGTCGCGCGATGGCGCGAGGACCCGGTTGGTCACGCCGGGGAAGTTCGACCTCCACAACCCGAAGAGCGCCTTCGGCGAGCCGTTCGTGGTCGGCGTGGACTCGGCGGCGGGATGGATCTACTACACCGCCTCGCCCGAGAACGCGGAGCAGCTCTATCTCTACCGTACCCGGCTCGACGGCAAGGGGAAGCAGGAACGGGTCACACCGGAGGACCAGCCAGGCTACCATCTGTACGACATCTCACCCGATGGCCGTTGGGCATTCCATACCTACTCCCGCTTGGGCGTCCCGCCGACGATCGACCTGATCCGGCTGCCCCGACACCAACGGGTTCGGACCCTGGTCGCTAACCAGGCGCTGCGCGACCGTCTCGCGGGGCTCCGGCGCGGTCCGGCCCAGCAGATCTCGGTGGACGCGGCCGGCGGGACCACGCTCGACGGGTGGATCATGAAGCCGCCCGGATTCGACTCGACCAAGCGATACCCGGTGCTGTTCTACGTCTACGGTGAGCCGGCCGGCCAGACGGCGCTCGATCATTGGGACCCCACGTATCTCTGGTATCTCATGCTCACGCAGCAGGGGTATGTGGTAGCTACCGTAGACAACCGCGGGACGCCGTCGCCCCGCGGCCGCGCGTTCCGCAAGGCCATCTACAAGCGAATCGGCCTGCTCAACTCCGCCGACCAGGCCGCGGCGGTGCGCACCATTCGGCAATGGCCTTGGGTGGACTCGACCCGCATCGCGGTCTGGGGCTGGAGTGGCGGCGGCTCGACCACGCTGAACCTGATGTTCCGCTATCCCGACCTGTACCAGACCGGGATGGCGGTGGCGCCGGTACCCGACGAGCGGCTGTACGACACGATCTATCAGGAGCGCTACATGGGGCTGCCCCAGCAGAATGAGACGGCGTATCGTGAAGGCTCCCCGCTCTTCTTTGCCGACCGCCTGCGCGGCAACCTGCTCCTGGTGCACGGTTCGGGTGACGACAACGTGCACTTTCAGGGCAGCGAGCGCCTCATCAATGCCCTCGTGGCCGCGAATCGGCCGTTCACCCTCATGGTCTATCCCAACCGCTCGCACTGCATCTGCGAGGGCAGCGGAACCACCCTGCATGTCTACTCGCTGCTCACGCGCTATCTCGAAGACCACGTGCCGGCAGGCGGCCGGTAGGGGCGCATCGACCGCCTGGCGGCGCACGATGAGGGGTCGATCTTCCGCGCCGGCGTCCTACCGGTAGCTTAGACCGCTCACCCTAATCGGAGGCCTCGGTGCCGACCTATCTGTGGCGCGCGTCGTATACGACGGAAGGCGTTAAAGGGCTGCTCAAGGACGGGGGAAGCAAGCGGCGCAGCGTCGTTCAGCAGTCGATAGAACAGGCCGGCGGCAAGCTGCACGCGTTCTACTTCGCCCTGGGCGAGGCCGACGTCATCAGCGTCGCTGAATTCCCCGATACCGCGACGGCCGTGGCCGTGAGCGCCGCGGTCAATGCGACCGGCCTGGTGCACCTGAGCTCCACCCTGCTGGTGACACCCGAAGAGGTCGACGCGGCCGCCAAGAAGACGGTCTCGTACCGGCCGCCCGGCTCCTGAGTCGTCGTTCCCGATCCCGATGGGGGGCCGGAGTATGTTTCATCCGTCTCCCACGACGGGTCGTGTGACCATGATGTGTGCCCATCCCATGCGCTTCCACATCCTCGGCTCCCTGCTCGTCGCCGGCACGGTGTCGGGCGCGTGCAAGCGGCCCGCGCCCCTGACGGTGCCGGCCAGCAACGCGTCTACCGGCACCAGCGCGACCACGCAGCCGGTGCCGCCGCCCAAGTCCGGCGCGGCCGACGCGACGGCGCCCGACTTCGCCAACCGGGTGTGGAAGGTCGCCAAGGGCTCCGAGGGCGATCCGGGGACATTCTACGTGTTCTTGTCGGACGGCTCGTTGCTGGTCACCTCGCCCCACGGGACGCCCGCGCTCGGCACCTGGCATTACTCGGGGGAGGTGCTGACGATGGTGGAGCAAGGTCTGCCGCATCAGGCCACCGTGCTGCGCTCCACGCCGGACACCTTCGCGCTCAGCGTTGCCGGCTCCGGCCAGCCCGTGGTGCTCACGTTCGTGCCCGGGACGGCCAAGTGAGGCCGGCGGATCCGGCCACCGCCGCGCTGGTGGCGGCCGCGCTGCTCGCGGGCTGCGCGGGACGCCCGAACCTGCCGCCGGCCCCGAACTGGATCAGCGGCCACGTGACCTATCGCGAGCGGGTCGCCTTGCCGGCCGACGCCGAGCTTCGCGTCATGCTGATCGACGCTTCGGGCCAGGATTCGGCGGAAACGCCCGTGGCCGACACCATCATCCGTCCCGACGGCCGGCAGGTGCCCCTGCCGTTCGTGCTGCGGTTCGACCCGCGGCGGATCGATCGGCGGCACGACTATGCCATCCGCGCGACCATCACCGCCGCGGGGCGAACGGCCTTCATCACCCCCGGCGTGGTGAAGGTCGTCACGCGCGATCATCCCAACATGGTGGATCTGGTGCTGACTCGCGCCCCGTAGCCGGCCGCTGCGAGCACTTGGAGCGACGAAGGGGGCATGCCGAACGGCATGCCCCCTTCGCTTGGCGCGGGCCGACTTCGCCCGTCCGTCTAACGACTCGCCGAGCTCTCCGCCCCCAGCTGGCGCACCGCGCCCGCCGCCACCCGGACCTTCGCTCCGTCCCCGGCCGCGGCCGCTTCGCCGTCGAGCTCGGTGGCGAGCGCGGTGAGCGCCTCAGTCCGCTTGCCGCCCGACGCCTTCTCGGCGGACGCGAGCGCCTGCCGCGCGGAGGCGATGTGGGCCGCGTCGAGCCCCTGTTCCCGCTCGAGCTGATCCAGGTAGGCCCGCGCGAGCGCGAACGTCGGCGGCCAGACGATCTTGGCCTGGCCCTGCACGTTCTGATAGTCACGGTGGACGCTCCTGGCCGCGTCGATCTCGTTCTGCGAGATGAAGGCGCTCGGCGTGAGCTCGAAGATGTCGAGCCCCCGTGAGATCTCGGAGCTCACCATCACGCCGTTGTACCAGTAGACCGACCAGGCGCCGCCGTCGCCCATCTTGGTGGAATCGACCGGCCCGCGGTCGAAGAAGGCGATCTCTTTCGGGTGCTGGGCATCGGTCCAGTCGAATACCGAGATGCCGCCCTGGTACCAGGCCTGCACCATCACGTCGCGCCCGGGAATGGGGATCAGCGAGCCGTTGTGTGCGACGCAGTTCTCCTGCGCAGTCTGCGGCGCGGGCATCTTGTAGTAGCCGCCGAAGGTGAGCTTCCGGTCGGCCAGGGTGAAGATGGCGTCGGCGCCCCACTCCTTGGGATCGGTCGCCCGGCACTTCGGCTGCCCGCCCCCGCCCCACTCGTCCGAGAACAGCAGCTTGGTCCCGTCGTTGTTGAACGTCGCCGAGTGCCAGTAGGAGAAGTTGGAATCCGACACGGCGTCGATCCGCTTGGGATTGGCCGGATCGCTGATGTCGAGCAGCAGACCGTAGCCTTCGCAGGCCCCGCCGGCCAGGCCGATCGCCGGGTAGACGGTGATATCGTGGCACTGGGTCGGCCCGGCGCTCGCCGGCACGGGGCCCATCTCCTTGGCGATGTCGGCCTGTAATGCGGCTCTGGCCGCCGCGGTGTCCGCCGCGGTCGGCTTGCCGGAGCGGCCCCGCTCGCGCATGGTCTCCGCGACCAGCGTGTCGCCTTCTTCGTCGTCCAACACCATGTTCATGCCGTAGTACGTGATGACGAAGGCGCCCCGGGCCCGCTGCCGCTCGATGTCGGCGGCGTCTTCCTTGGTCTCACCGTGCTGCGGCGGCGCCGTCAGGTCGGTGAAGATGTGCGGGTGGCTCACGATGGCCGCCTGCTCCGGGTGCGCCACCGGCACCTTGATCACTTCGATGCGGAACAGCGCGGAGCTCGAGTCTTCGGACGGCAGGACGTTGACGCACCCCGCCAGCTCGCTCGCCGAGCGCACGCCCGCGGAGCCCGAGATATAGACGTAGACGTTGTCGCTGTCCTTGGGATCAATCAGCACCGTGTGCGTGTGCGAGCCCCGGCAGGTCTGCACGTTGCCCACGTTCTTCGGGTGCTGGATGTCCGAGATGTCGAAGATCCGCAGCCCCCGCAGCCGCTCCTTGCTCACCGTGTCCGGCACCCCCTGGGTGCCGCAGTCGAGCCGACCGGTGAGCCCCTCGCCCGACACGAACAGCAGGTTCTTGTATACCGACACGTCGCTCTGCGACGCCGGACACACGTATCCCTCCGCCAGCTTGGGCTTGGCCGGATCGGAAATGTCCCAGAACAGGTAGCCGTGGTAGTTGCCCTGGATCGCGTACTTGCCGGTGAAGGCCAGGTCGGCGTTCGTGTGGCCCAGGAACTCGCGGGGCGGTGGCGTCTGCGACATCACCTTGAGGTTCCACGAGGCTTCCTGCGCATCGAACAGGCCGGCCTTGAGCCCCACCCGGGGATCGGGATTCGGCGGCGTCGCGGACATGTTGCTCGTGGTCGAGGTGGAGTGGGCGCAGCCCACGGCGGCTGCAGCGCTCAGGGCGAGCGCGAGGGACCGCACCGAAGCGAGACGCATTCAGGCTCCGTTGGTATCGGGA
>DASSMN010000535.1:0-5842 GCA_035688885.1 Gemmatimonadales bacterium | reverse complement strand
CGGCGCTGGGCCTCGGCGTCGTGGCGCTGACGGTGCTGGTGGGGCTGGCCAACAGCCGCGACGTACTCCGCCGCCCGCCGCTCGAGGTGCTGCGGGGCGAGTAGCGCCGCGTGAGACTTTACAACCCGTCGCTTCGGGTCTATGACTTACGGCCGACGCGACGTAGGCCCCGTTTCCCGATTCTCGAGCGAGCCCGATGCTGACCATCGATCTCACCGGCAAACGCGCCCTGGTGGCCGGCGTCTCCGACGACGGCGGCTTTGGCTTTGCCATTGCCAAGGCGCTGGCCGAGGCCGGGGCGGCCATCTGCGTGGGCAGCTGGCCACCGGCGCTGGGCATCTTCACCAAGCTGCTCGAGCGCGGGAAGATGGACCAGTCGATGCAGCTGAGCGGCGGCCGCAAACTCGAGTTCGAGCGGATCTATCCCCTCGACGCAGCGTTCGACACGCTCGCCGAGGCGCCGGACGAGATCCGCGAGAACAAGCGCTACAAGGAGCAGGGCGACTTCAGCATTCAGGGCATGACCGAGCGCATCCGGCAGGATTTCGGCGACCAGGCGCTCGACATCGTGGTGCACAGCCTGGCCAACGGGCCCGAGGTCAAGTCGCCGCTGGTGGACACCAGCCGCCAGGGCTATCTCGCCGCCGTGAGCGTCAGCGCGTACAGCAACATCAGCCTGGTGCGCCATCTCGCGCCGCTGGCGCGTCCGGGCGCGGCGTTCCTGTCGCTCACCTACATGGCGGGCGAGCGGGTGATTCCCGGCTACGGGGGCGGCATGTCCTCGGCGAAGGCGGCGCTGGAGGCGGACACCCGCACCCTGGCCTTCGAGGCCGGCCGCCGTTGGGGTGTCCGAGTGAACACCATTTCGGCCGGCCCGTGGGCGTCGCGCGCCGCCAGCGCCATCGGCTTCATCGATACCATGATCAAGTACACCGCCGCGAATTCGCCGCTTCCGCGCCCGATCGACGCCTCAGACGTGGGGCACACCGCGGCATTCCTGGCCAGCCCGCTCGCGGCCGCCATCACGGGGAGCGTGGTGTACGTGGACAACGGGTTCCATGCGATGGGGATGGCCGTGTCCTGAAGCGATAGGGCAGGAGCGGCGCTGTCATCCCGAGCAAAGCGAGGGATCTTCTCGACCCTGCACGACACGCCTCCCCGCCCTTTCGTCCAGCACGCTACCGTCCTGATGGGTCATCACCACCATCGTCTCCCATCACCTGCTGCACCAGCGCCGCGAGCGCGCTCAGCTCGAACGGCTTCTCCAGGACCGGTCGCGGAGTGCGTTGCACGAACGCCTGAATGTCGGGGGACGCTGTGTCGCCGGTGGCGATCAGCAGCCGGCCGAAGAGCTCCGGCCGTTGGGCGGCGAGCCAGTCGTGAACCTCGAGGCCGGTCTTGCCGGGCATGCGGAGATCGGTGATCACGAGGCCGTACGCCGAGGCCTCCGGACGCTGGAGCAGCCGCAGGGCCTGGGTCCCATCCTCCGCCTCCTCCACCCGCCAGCCGGAGCGCTCGAAGTAGCGCCGCAATGCCAGGCGCACGGACCGCTCGTCGTCGATGATGAGCACGAGCGCGCTCGCCGACGTGAAGCGTTCACGCCGGGCGTGAGGGCCTGGGTTCATCGACTGGTCGCTTCCGCAGGTGGGGGCGGCCATATTATACACGCCTTTGCTCCCGCAGGTAGCTCGGTACCGCCCCGAGGGTCGACCGATGTCCGACGAGCTGCTCTCACGGGTCGATGGACCCGTGCATCGCCTCACCCTCAACCGGCCGGCCCGCCGCAATGCCTTGACGCCGGGCCTGGCGCGCGCGCTGGCGCAGGCGCTGGATGAGGTGGAGAGCTCCGGCGAGGCCGAGCTCGTGGTGCTCCGCGGCGCTGGCGGACACTTTTCCGCCGGCCTCGATCTTCACTGGCTGCGGGGCCTTGGTGAGCTACCTGCCGTGACCGACCTCCAGCGTGGCCTCGGCGACTTTCAGGCCGCCATCCTCGCCGTCGTGCGGTGCCCGGTCCCGGTCGTGGCCGTGGTCGAAGGCACCGCGGCCGGGTTCGGCCTGGACCTGGCCCTGGCGTGCGACCTTCGCCTGGCGGCCCGGGACGCCAGCTTTACCTCGGCGTTTGCGCGCATGGGTCTCATCCCCGACGGCGGCTCGACGTTCACCCTGCCCAGGCTGGTGGGAATCGGACCGGCGCTTCGGCTCCTCCTCGCCGGCGAGACCATCGATGCGGCGCGCGCAGACGCCATCGGCCTGGTCGACGAGGTGGTGGAACCCTCGGCAATCGAGGCTGAGATCGCGGAGCTCGCCACCAGCCTGACCGCCGGCGCCACCGCCAGCGTCCGCGCCATCAAACGGCTGGTGCGCGCGCAGGAGGTGGGAGCGCTGGAGCAGGTGCTGGCGATGGAGGGCGCGGCCCAGCTCCAGGCCCTCCAGGGGCAGGAGTTCCGCGGACGGTTGGCGGCGTTCACGGCCAGAGCCGCCGCGCGGGCGGAGGGGGCGTGAGCCCGGCCGAGCCGGGCGGCGCGAGTGACGCTTCCATCTTCCGTCCCGACATGCTCGCCGGTCGGGTCGCGTTGGTCACCGGTGGCGGCACCGGCATCGGGCTCGGCATCGCCACCTGCCTGGCCGAGGCCGGGGCCGCCGTGGCGATCGCCAGCCGGAAGCCCGAGCACCTCGCACCCGCCGCCGCCCGGCTCCGCGCGCGCGGCGCCACGGTGAGCACGGTCGAGGCCAACGTGCGTGAGCCGGAGGCGGTGACGCGCATGGTGGAGCAGGTGACTGCCGCGCACGGCAGGCTCGACATCCTGGTGAACAACGCCGCCGGAAACTTCTACGCGCCATCGTCGACCCTCTCGCCCAACGCATGGCGGGCGGTGGTCGAGACCGACCTCTACGGCAGCTTTTACTGCGCGCAAGCCGCCTATCCCGCCATGAAGGCACAGGGCGGCGGCCGCATCATATCGATCTCCATGACGCTTCACTATCGCGGCTGGCCGCTCATGGCGCACGCCACCGCGGCCAAAGCCGGGGTGGATGCGCTGACCCGCACGCTCGCGCTCGAGTGGGCGCCGGATCGCATCACCGTCAACGCGGTCGCCCCGGGGCCGATTCCCACCGAAGGGGTCCAGCGCGCCTTTACGCCTCCCGACGGGCGCGCACCCGACCCGTTCCGCATGGATCGGTATGTCCAAGAGATGATCCCGCTCGGCCGTTGGGGCACGCCGGAGGACGTGGGCCGGATGGTGGCGTTTCTGGCGGGCCCGGCGGGGGAGTGGATCACCGGGTCCATCTTCGTGGTCGACGGCGGCTCCTGGCTGGCCGGCGGGAGGACCTGAGATGTTCCTGGGACACTACGGCGCCGCGCTCGCCCTCAAGCGAAAGGAGCCCAAGGTCTCGCTGGGCACGCTGTTCATCGCCTGCCAGCTGGTAGATGTCCTGTGGGGCGCGTTCCTGGTGCTCGGCTGGGAACACGTGCGGATGCTGCCCGACGACAACCCGCTCCTGATGTTCCAGTTCTACGACTATCCGATCAGCCACAGTCTATTGGGAGTATTGGCCTGGAGCCTGGTGGCGGCGGCGTTCTACTACTCGTGGCCCACCCGCGATACGAGCCGGCACTGGCAGGCGGCGGCGCTGGTGGGCGCGACGGTGGCATCGCACTGGGTGCTCGACCTGGTGGTCCACGTCCCCGATCTGCCGCTGGCCGGGAACGATTCGCCCAAGCTCGGCCTCGGGCTCTGGAACCATTTCGGGCTCAGCGTCGCCGTGGAGCTGCTGCTGCTCGCGGCCGGCGCCGCGGTGTACGTCCGCGGCCGGTCCCGCCGGCATCCGCTGCGCCCGGTTCGGTTGAGTCTGGTGCTGCTGCTCCTGGTCGGCGTGTATGCCGCCTCGCTGTTCGGCCCGCCGCCCCCGAGCATCACGGCCATCGGCCTGGGCGATGTGGGGTTCCTCCTCTTCATGGGCCTGCTCGCGGCCTGGGCCGACCGAACGGCCTCGGCGGCGGAGCTCGCGGCTCAGCCCGCCAGGTAATCTCAATGGACCGACTCTTTGCCATGCTGGGTGCCGTCTCAGCCTTCGTGGCCGTGGCCGCCGGAGCATTCGGGGCCCACGCGCTCCGCGCCCGGCTCGCGCCCGATCTGCTGGCGGTGTTCGAGACCGCCGCCCGCTACCAGATGTACCACGCGCTGGCCCTGCTGGCCGTCGCGTGGGTAGCCGCGCGGTGGCCGGGGCCGCTGCCGCAATGGGCGGGCTGGCTGTTCGTGCTCGGGACGGTGCTGTTCTCGGGGAGTCTCTACGCGCTGGCGCTCTCGGGGACGCGCTGGCTGGGGGCGATCACGCCGCTGGGCGGCACCGCCTTTCTGGCCGGATGGATCTGCCTCGCCCTGGCCGTGCGGCACGCCTGATGGAGGAGTACCGCGCGCTGCTCGAGCGGCTCGACGCCTGGTTCGCGGAGGGCCGGCGTGCCGCGCCCGGCGTGGTTCCCTGCCGCGGTGGATGCAGCGCCTGCTGCCACGGCCCCTTCGATATCTCGGTTGCCGATGCGGAGCTGGTGCGGGATGCCGTGAGCCGGTTGCCCGCGGTGGACCGGAACGCCGCGGCCAGCCGAGCCACGGCACTGCTCGAGCGGATGCGTAACATCGAGCCCGGCTGGGGGCCACCGTACGAGGTGGCCGCCATCGGCGAGGAACGCTTCGACCGCCTGTCCGACGCGCTGGCCTCGGAGCCATGCCCGCTGCTCGACGACGCCGGCCGCTGCCGGATCTACGCCGACCGCCCGCTGGTGTGTCGCCTGATCGGGCTCGGCATGGTCACGCCGACGGGGCGCACCATCGAGAACGCATGCCCCATTCAGGATCGCTTCCCGGGCTATGCCGAGCTGCCGCCGGTGGGGTTCGAGCTGGAACGGTTCGAGGACGTGGAGCTGGACTGTCTCCGCGCCGCCGCGGCCCGACGCCTCGGGAGCGAAGAGCGGTGGAATGTCGAGACTACGATCGCGGCCGTGGTCGCAGGCGCCGCGTAGCTCAGCGATTCTCCTTCGACCACACCAGGAACAACACCCCGATCACCGCGAACATGTACAGATTCCCCGGCACCCACATGAGCAGCCCGCCCAGCTGCTGATCGTCCAGCGGCGAGAGGCCCCAGGTGCGGGGCGCGACCGAGTACCACGGATACAGCACGGTTCCGCTCAACGTGATGAGCGCCGCGACGATCTGCATCGGGATGCCGACCAGGAACAGATACAGCATGCCCAGGCCATAGCTCAGGCGGGGCACAAGTTCGGGCACCGGGCTCATCACCGGCCACCACATGATCGTCGCCGTCACCATGAACATGAGGTGGGTGACGATGTGCACGTTGTGGTCCCGCATCATGAGGTCGTAGTAGGGCGACAGGTGCCACACCGCGATCGTGACCGTGAAGATCGCCGCGGCGACCACCGGCTGGGTCAGGATCCGCGCCACCCGGCGCATCCCCGGCGGGCGCACCAGCGGCTCGATCAGCCAGCCCGGCAGCCCCAGGATCAGCAGCGGCGGAAACAGCAGCGTCAGCAGCAGGTGCTGCGCCATGTGGACCGAAAAGAGGTAGTAGTCGCTGAGATCGTGGATCGGCCCGTTGAGGGCGACGAGCAGCAGGGCGAGCGCGCCGAAGAAGCAGGCCACCTTCCAGGCAGGGGCCGGCGGCAGGCCGCGGGCCCGGCGCCACGGCCCGATCCCGTAAACGTACAGGGCACCGAGGATCCCGGTGCCCACGAGTACGCTGGGATGAAGCGACCAGGCCAGTTCGTACGGGCCGGTCGGGCGCGTCCGCTCGTCGAGGAGCGGCGCGAGATGCCGCAGGC
>DASSMN010000534.1:0-10314 GCA_035688885.1 Gemmatimonadales bacterium | reverse complement strand
GTCCGTCGGCGCCGGTGGTCAGCGCGGCGAGGCCGCCGGGCCGGAGCAGGATGCGCGCGCCCTCGAGCGGCCGGCCGGTGGCGGCGTCGCGCGCCTCGCCCACGAGCGCTCCGGGCGTCTGCGCCGCCGCGATCCCGGCGCGGAGCAGCGCGCCCAGGGCGAGCGCCCAGCGGACCGCCCGCACGCCGCTACTGCTTCTGCCAGGCCGAGATGGTGCGGACGCCGAAGGCGGTGACGTCCACCGTCAGCACGCCCGTGCTCTCGTTGTAGGTGTAGGTGCCGGTGGACTGCACGCCCTGGTTGGTGGTGGAGGTTTGCGACCAGTTGTTGCCCGAGATGGTGTAGGTGCCCTGGTCGGTGACCGGGTCCTGACCCTGCACGTTGATGGTCACGTTGTAGGTCGTCGCGGCGAGCACCAGGGTGCCGGTCGCGGTCGGTGGCGTGAGCACCGGGTTGGGCGGGTTCTGGAACGAGGTCATCGTGTAGGTCGCCGCCGGCGGCCGCGGATTGGACGGGCCGCTGTTGTCGCTGCAGCCGAGCGCGGCGACGGTCAGGGATGACGCGAGGAACAGCAGGAGGGAACGACGGTGACGCATAGCCACCTCCGCGAGCACGGGACGGGGAGTCGCAGATCGCTCGACCAGGACGCGCGGATACGTTAGGGCGAACTGGGGGCGGGCGCCAGTCGAGCGGCGGTGGCGGGGTGGTCAGTTTGTCCCCTGGCCTCGATTGAACCACGGAAGCACGGAAGCGTGCAGACGGCAGCCGCTTGCCGCGCGGGGTAGAAGCGACAGGCCGGAACTCGACAGGGTTCCGGACTATCTCGCATTGTCCGCCTCACCAGCCGGTTGCCCAGGCGGCGAACGCCGTCCAGGCGGCCGTGCCGCTGACGATCAGCCTGAGCGGCTGCGAGGCGACCACCACCAGCCCGCCCCACACCGTGGCGGGGTGCGGCCGCCGCCGGGTCGCCACGTCATAGAGCAGCATCGCCAGGATGAACAGGTCGCTCACCCCGAAGAAGGCGGGCGGGCCGCCCCGAAACAGCGCCGGGACTCGCGCGAGCGGCGCGGCCAGGAGCGCGATGGTGGCGAGGGTCATGAGCCGCTTGTGGGTCTCCGGCCGGCGGCGGAGCGCGAGCCCGGCCCCCGCCAGGATCGCGAAGTCCACCATGTCGAACAGCGGCATCGCCAGGAACGCGAGCCCCGACACGCCGGGGATCGGGGCTGAGCCGCCGTGCACGCGGAGGATGGCGGTCGTGGTACCCATGATCAGCAGCAACCCGGCCAGCACCGCGCCGGCAACGCCGAGGCGGCGATGGAGGTCGGTCCGGTGCGCGGCCACGAGCGTCGTCTGGGCCACGAACACCACGATCCAGGAGCTGAAGACGACGGCGTGGATGTGGAGCAGGACGCTCAGGGCCGGGGTGCCGTAGTGCAGCTTGAGGAAGTAGGAGCGCGAGAAGCCGACGAAGACGGTGAGGGCGAAGGCGAGGGCCATCGCGACGTAGAAGCGTCGGGTGCGGACGCCCGGGACGGCGACCGCGGGAGTGGCTGTCATACTGGGCTGGGTGGCCATGGGGGGGTCCGGATGGGAACGGACCTAGTATGGGATGGCGGGCGCGGGTTGTCGAGGCGGGCCAGGCCTTACCGCCGCTTCGATCCCCCGCCCTTCATCTTCTCCAGCGTCTCGCCCAGCCGTTGGAGCTCCGTCTGCAGCTCGCGCTGCTTCTCGAGCGCCGCCTCGTACTGCCGCCGGGCCTCCGCGGTGAGCGCCTGGAAACCCGAATCGGAGGGCGGCGCCGCCTCGACCGCCTCGGCCGGTTGAGGCGCGGGGCCCGGCCCGCCTCCGAAGAGCTGGGCCAGCGCCGCGTCCAGCGTCTCCCCCATCACCACCTGGTTCTCGTAGGCGACCACCACCCGCTTGAGCTCCGGGATCCGGCCACCCTCGGCCTGGAGATAGAGCGGCTGCACGTACAGCAGCGACTCCTCGATCGGGATCACCAGCAGGTCGCCCCGGATCACCCGCGAGCCGCGCTGGTCCCACAGCGAGATCTGACGCGAGATCTCGGTGTTCTGGTTGATGCGGTTCTCGATCTGCACCGGCCCGAACACCAGCCGCTGCCGGGAGAGCCGGTACACCCGGAGCTTGCCGTACTCCGCGCCGTCGTTCCGCGCCACCATCCAGGCCGCCAGGTTGTCCTTCCCCCTCGGCGTGAACGGAACCATGTAGATGTACTCCGCCTTCGCTTCCTCCGGCAGCCGCATGACGAGGTGCCGCATGAACGGCACGCTGGTCTGCCCCTCGGTGATCGCCGGGATCTGCCACTGGTCCTCTCGGTGATAGAAATCCTCCGGCGCGTCCATGTGGTAGGTCGCGTACAGGCTGGTCTGGATCCGATACAGCTCGTCGGGGTAGCGGATGTGGGCTCGGAGCCCCGCCGGCATGCGGTCGAGCGGCACCAGGATGCCGGGAAAGATCCGCGACCAGGTGCGGATCACCGGGTCGGACGGGGCACTGACGTAGGCGGTGAGCGTGCCATCGTACGCGTCGATCACCAGCTTGACGCTGTTCCGCATGTAGGTGGTGCCGTCGCTCAGGGGCTCCGAGTAGGGGTAGTCGTCCGAGCTGGTGTAGGCATCGAGGATCCATTTGAGGGTGCCGTCGTCCGCCAGCACCAGGTAGGGATCGCGATCGAACTGGAGGAACGGCAGCGCCGTCCGCGCGCGGGACACGATGTTCCGATAGTAGAGCACCCGGCTCTCATCGGTGATGTCCTGGGAGAACAGGATCTTGTCGGAGCCGAATCGGGCCGCGAGCACCATCCGTCGCAGCAGGTTGCCGACCGGCACGCCGCCCTTGCCGGCATAGGAGGCGTAGACGTTCTGCTCGCCCGAGGGGTGATCGAACTCGCGCTGGCGGGTGCCGACGAACACATACTCGCTCGAGAGCTCGCCGTAGTAGATCTGGGGCCGGGTGATCTTGAGCGAGACGTCCGACACCGGCGGCAGGTCCCGGACGAACAGGACCGGCAGACCCTCCTCCGTCACCTGGTTGACCGGGCTCATGGTGAGCCCCATGCCGTGGGTGAAGGTGAGCCGCTCGTTGATGAAGGTCCGGGTCGGGAGCGACCGGACGTTGAGCTCCCGCGGCGAGAGCAGCACCTGGCGATAGCGGCCGTCGATGGTGTAGCGGTCGTCGTCGATCGAGACGAAGTCGTAGTAGGTGCGGATCTCCTGCAGCTGCCCGAAGGTCATGAGCAGCGGGTCGCGGTCCCACAGCCGCACGTTCTCGATGGTCGGTCCGTTGGCGCGGATGCTCGCGAGGGTGAGGCCGGCGGCGCCCTGGAGCTCGCGCACCTCGACGCTGTCGAGCCCCCACGCCTGACGGGTGGCGAGAATGTGGTTCTTGAGGTACGGCGTCTCGCGGGTGAGCTCGGTCGGCGCGACCAGGAAGTTCTGCATCGCGAGCGGGAGGAGCCCTCGGCCCAGCACGCCCACCACCGCGTAGACCCCGATGGCCGCCAACGTATAGGGCAGCAGCCGGCCCCGCATCACCCCGATCAGGATGACGGCGGCGCCCAGCAGCGCCACGACCGCGGAGACGCGCATCGCGGGCAGCGACGCGTGCAGGTCGGTGTAGCTGGCGCCGACCAGTGGGCCGGTGGTGGAGTAGAGCAGTCCCGGCATGTCCACCAGCCAGAGCTGCGCCGCGAACAGCACGAGCATCGCGGCCAGCAGGATCGCGAGGTGCAGGCCGGCCGAGGGCTCGACCCGGAGCTGCCGCGGCTGGGGCGCCAGGTCGCCGCGGACGCCATAGACCAGGGTCACGGCGACCAGCGACAGAATCGTCAGGGTGACCAGGAAGCCGAGCGCGGCGGAGAGCGCCGGCAGGGTGAAGACGTAGAAGCCGACGTCGCGGGAGAAGACCGGATCCCTGATGCCGAACTGGGTTCCGTACAGCGCCGGGAGCAGCAGGTCCCAGCTGGCCGCCCCGGCCAGGCCGGACAGCAGGCCGACGCCGAGCGCGACCGGCGTGCTGAGGCGGCGGAGGGCCACGGTGAGGTTGAGCCGGGGAGCCGACTCGGCGACCTGGAGCAGGATCGGGTTGGCCACCAGGCCGCGCTGCGCGATGCGGAGGTTGAGGTACAGCAGGCCCGCGGCCAGCCCGCCCGCGAGGAAGAACAGCAGCACGCGGGTCACGAGCGTGCGGGTGAACACGACCTGGTAGCCGATCTCCTGAAACCACCACCAGTCGGTGAGCAGCGCGGGCAGCGCGGGGAAAAACAGGAACAGCGCCGCGGCGGCGGCGAGGCCGAGGATGACGGCCCGCCTGGGCCGCGATAAGGCGTGGGATGTCGGAAGGCGTCGGGCCGTGGAGCGCTCCGGGAGGGCCTCGCCTCAATCTAATCGGGCAATGGCCTGGTAAGTCCTCGGGCCGGCACGGCACCATCCGGCGGCCGGTGTCAGAGGATCAGACTCCGGTCATTCGCGGTCGAATACGGCCTTGGTCTTCTCCCCGGTGGCCACGGCAGTGGACTCGTCGGTCAGGGTCTTGCCGTCGGCGGACAGACGATAGAAGTCGACCGCAAACGGTTTGCCGTTCAGCTTGGTAGTGACTTTCACTGTGTTGGGGCCGCTCTTCGCGAACGCGTTGGTGAACTTGGAAGCCTGCCCTGCCTGCATGACCGGGATATCCCTGTCATCAAAGCTCCCTTTGACCTCGGTCTGATATTCCGGCGTCTCCATCGTCATGCCATCAGTGCCCTGCATCGTGATCTTCATGGTCGTTGCTCCACCGGCCGGAGTGCCCGCCTTCCATTTGCCGGCAAAGCCGGGGCCGCCCGATACGCGGGTGTCGGTGGACGTCTGGTGCACGGTCTTGCCGTCGGGACTGGTGACGTCGGACACCCACATCAACGAATTTCCCTTGAGCGTCACCTGCGACCGTGAAATGGGCTTTCCGCCCATTCGGAAACTGAGCTCCCACGATCTGGGGCCGTTTTCCTTGCCGATGATCGAGGCCCCGCTGGGCATGGTGTATTCCTTGCCGCTCAGATCGAAGTCGGCCTCGAATCCTCCGCCGGAGTAGTGCCATTCGCCCGACGGCTTCTTGTGGAAGGTGTACGTCGAACCGCTCAGGTGACTCTTCGCGAGGTTGAGCTTCCACGTGCCATCGAAAGACGGCTGCTGCGCCAGGAGGATGGCAGGCGCGAGGAGGGCCACCACGGCTACGCCACTCCTCCTGATACGCACGCTGTTGCTGGTCATGGTCGCCTCGTAGCATGGGGGGTCGCCCACCAACACGCAGGGCGGCTGCTCGGCGGTCTCGCGTTTCGGGGGCGCTTTGTCGAGGTGCAGGGCCACGGTAGGGGCCGGTACCGGCGGACGCAATAGCGGACCAGACAGCGGTCAGGGCGGAGCCACTCTGGTACGCTGGCGTACGACTGGCCGGGCCTCCAGGACGCCCGCTAACCCTCGCCATTCTAATGAACGGAAGCGTGAGGTGATTTTTACTGCGGTCGGTATGAACGGCTAGCTCTTGGAGAGCGTGCCTCCTCTGGTTGCAGTGCTCTGGGCGGACGGGCTCAGCACTTCGGCGACGAGCAGGAGGGTTCGCATCCGGCGCCAGTCCAGTGTCCGACCGCCGTCAGAACACCTTAAACCCGGGCGACACCGCCTTGGGCGTGTACATCAGGAAGAACGGCCCGTACGCGATGACCATCAGCAGCACCGCCGCGGCGACCCACCACCCCAGCCGATCCAGTCGCGGCTCCCAGCCGGTGAGCGCCGGCGCGGTAAGGGTCTCCGAGACCGGGACGTCGGCCGGCTGCTCGCCCCGGCGGCCCGCCACGATGGTCAGACCGATGACCAGAAAGAACAGCATCACGCCGATGAACATCAGCGTCCCGCCGATCCCGGTCAGAATGCCCGGCAGTCGCCAGGCCGGATCGTAGTAGGTCGCGCCGGCCATGAACGTGCGCCGCGGCATCCCCTCGAGCCCACCCGAGATCATCCCGCGCGCGAAGAACAGGATCCCGACCGTGTAGATCCAGGCGCTCGCGAGCGCCAGCCGGCGGCTGTACAACCCTCGGCCGGTGAGATACGGGATGAGCCAGTAGGCGACGCCCATGAGCGTGAGCGCCACCGCCGTCCCGACGGTCATGTGGAAGTGCCCCGGCACCCACGTGGTGTTGTGGATGACCTGGTTCATCGTGTAGCTCGCGTTCACCAGCCCGGTGGCGCCGCCCAGGACGAACGTGAGCATCGCGAGGAGCTGCGCGGTCACCGACGGGTCTCCCCACGGCAGCCGGGGGATCCAGCCCAGCAGGCCGGTGCCGCCGCGGCGCCGGCCGCCGATCTCGAGCGCGGCCATGACGCTGAACGCCGTGGCCAGGCTGGGGAAGAAGATCCCGAAGGTGAGCACGCCGTGGAGCGCCTTGAGCTTGGTCGAGATGCCGGGATCGGTGTACTGGTGGTGGATGCCGGTCGGGATCGACAGGAGCAGGAACAGGATCCACACGATCCGGGTGTACGAGTCGCTGATCAGGCGACCGCCCACCTGCCGGGGAATGAGCGCATACCAGGAGACGTAGGCCGGCAGCAGCCAGGCGTAGACGATCGCGTGCCCGGTGAACCAGAACAGCGTCCGGGTGAGCAGCGGGTCCACCATGGCCCGAAGGCCGAGCGACCAGGGCAACAGGAACACGAGGAACGACACCGCGATCGGGAGCGAGGCGAGAAACCACATCAGATACGAGACCACCGAGATGTAGGCCAGGAGCGGGATCCTGGCGCCCCGGTGCTCCCGGCGCCAGCCCACCAGGTTCACCAGCATACTGGCCAGCGCGAGCCAGGTGCTGATCACCACCAGCACCAGGCCGAGATAGTAGGTCCAGTGGGCCTGCAACGGCGCGTACGAGGTGTAGAGCACGCTCGCCTGGTTGCTCACGACGGCATAGATCACGAGCACGTTGCCCAGCAGCAGTGCCAGGAAGCTCGCCCACAGAAAGCGCCGGTCGAGCGGGCGGCTCAGGGCGCGCGCGGTCATGAGCGGCAGGAAGCCGTTGGCGAACGAGAACGTGAAGATCAGCACGTTGGCGACGCCGTGCGCGGTGAGCCCCTGATAGTAGGTGTGCAGGCCGGGGAACCAGCCGAGAATGCTGATGCGCGCGTAGGACAGCGCGTTGGCCAGACCGTGGAACACCCCTGCGGTGAGCGCGGCGTAGCCGATGTACAGCATCCACCGGAGCAGGCGGCGCTGCTCGTCGGGCAGCTCGTAGCCTGCCGGATCGGCGACGATCGGCGTCAGCGCGGCCATGGCGCCTCCATCAGGGCGTGGCGGCCTCGACGATGACCTTGCCGGACATCGTCTGGTGACCGAGACCGCAGTACTCGTGGCAGATGAGCAGGTGCTGGCCGGGCTCGGTGAAGCGGTAGCTGTTGCGGGAGATCTGGCCCGGGATGAGCATCATGTTGAGTCGGGTGCCTTCAACTTCAAAGCCGTGGATGACGTCCACCGTGGTCGCGATGAAGTCCACGGCCGCGCCCACCGGGACCCGGATCTCCGGCGGGTTGAAGGCCCAGGTCTGCGCCACCACGACGGCCTCGTAGTGCCCGGGCCCGACTTGGCGCACGCCGGGATGATCGAACGGCGCGGTGTGGTACACCAGCTTGGGGTCCACCCGACCCGCGATCCCCGGCAGGTGAATGCCCATCCCTACCGTCGCATACACTAGCGCGGCCATGCACGAGAGCAGGACCACGATGCCCACGGCCAGGAAGGCCCGCTCGTAGGTGTGGATCTTCATGGGCGCATCCGGCGGTCAGCGATGGAGAAGACGGAGGTAGATGATCGCCCAGAAGGCCACGACGATCATGAGCAGGATGATGCAGAGGAACAGCGTGCCCGGCGTGGAGGGCTCCTCGTCGGGGGCGAGCTCGGTGAGCTCGGGACGCGTGGTGCCGGTGCCCGGCGCGGTCGGCGGGCGGGGATCCGGGGTCATGACGCCGGGGGCCGTGCGGCGAGGGCGCGCTCCTGCCGCTCTCCCTCCCAGCCCCGAACGACTCTGGCCAGGAGCACGAGGAGCGCCACGAACACGATCAGCGCGGGAAGCGAGAGCAGCAGGCGCACAGGGCGGACGACGCCCGCGAACAGCTCGTTAAGGGTCTCCCACAGGTAACCGACCAGTGGGGAGCCCGCCAGGACGAATGCCGCTATCCCGACGATCAGCCTGGGAAGGCGGATCGTGGTCGACTCGGACATCGCCAGCACCATGATATGAGGTAGGCCTATTATCGGAACCGACGCGGTGGGTGTCAAGCCGGAAGCCATTGGCGGCGTGAAGGTTCACGGGACCGGTTCGCCCCGGCCTTACGCCGGGTTGCTCCGGGACCCATCTTTCCTCCCACACCGACATTCGCACAGGCCACGCCCCGTAGGCGAGGAGCCGTCATGAGCAGCCTGCCGCAGCGCGTCTCGGGCGCGCTCTCCGCGCAGTACCGTCTCGAGCACGAGATCGGCGCCGGCGGCATGGCGACGGTCTACCTGGCCGAAGACCTGCGGCACGACCGGCGGGTCGCCCTCAAGGTGCTCCGCCCGGAGCTGGCCGCCGTGATCGGCGCCGAGCGGTTCCTGGCCGAGATCAAGCTCACCGCCAATCTGCAGCACCCGCACATCCTGCCGTTGTTCGACTCGGGGGAGGCCGACGGCTTCCTTTACTACGTCATGCCGTTCGTCGAAGGCGAGAGCCTGCGCGACCGGCTCCGGCGGGAGAAGCAGCTGCCGGTGGACGAAGCCGTGCGGATCGCCGGCGAGGTGGCCTCGGCGCTGGACTACGCCCATCGCCACGGCGTCATCCACCGCGACATCAAGCCCGAGAACATCCTGCTCCACGATGGCCGCGCGCTGGTGGCCGACTTCGGCATCGCGCTCGCGGCCAGCAAGGCCGGCACCCGGATGACCGAGACCGGCATGTCGCTCGGCACGCCGCACTACATGTCGCCCGAGCAGGCGATGGGCGAGCGCGAGATCACCGCGCGCTCGGACGTGTACGCGCTCGGCGCCGTGCTGTACGAGATGCTGACCGGCGACCCGCCGTTCACCGGATCGACCGCCCAGGCGATCGTCGCACGGGTCGTGACCGAGAGCCCGCGCCCGCTCACGCCGCAGCGGCACACGATCCCGCCCCACGTCGAGGCGGCAGTGCTCGCGGCGCTCGAGAAGCTCCCGGCGGACCGGTTCGCCACCGCGGCGCAGTTCGCGGAGGCGCTCGCCAGGCCCGGCCTCGCGACCACCGCCACCCGGCCGGTCCCCGCCGCCGCGGCTCCGGCGGCCAAGGGGGGAGGCACGCGAGCCAGGATGCTGGCGGTCGCGCCCTGGATCATCGCCGCCCTCGGCGTTGCGGGTGGGGTGCTGGTGGCCGCGCGCCGCCCGGCGGCGCCGAGCCGCCCGGTGGTGCGGTTCGGGATCCAGCTCCCCCGCGACGCCGAGCCGGTCGGTGCCACCGGCTCGACGGTGGCGTTCGCGCCCAGCGGGGTCCAGGTGGTGTACGTCGGCAAGGCGCCGACGGGGCAGCGGCTCTACTCGCGCCGGATGGACCTGCCCGATCCCGTGCCGATCCCCGGCTCGGAAGGCGGCATCCTTCCGTTCTTCTCTCCCGACGAGCAGTTCCTGGGCTTCATCCAGGGCAAACGCATGGTGAAGGTCCAGGTGTCCGGCGGCCCGGTGACGCCGATCGCCACCGTCGCGGGCGAGGTCTACGGCGCCACCTGGCTCGCGGGAGACACCATCGTCTTCGCCACCGACTCGGGGCTCATGGACGTCCCTGCCAGCGGCGGCACGGTGCGCCTGATTTCGCGGGCGGACACCAACGGCGCGTTCGCCTTCCCCGAAGGGCTGCCCGGCGGCCGATCGGTGCTGTTCGGGGTTGCCGGCCATGGCAGCCTCACCCTCGCGGCGCTCGACCGGCGGACCGGCAAGCTCAAGCGGCTCAATCAACCGGGCGGCTATCCCCGGTACGTGACGGGCGGCTACCTGGTCCTGACGCATCCGTCGGGTCTCCTGTCCGCCGTGCCGTTCGACGCCAGGCGCCTGGAGGTGACCGGTCCGGCGCGAACCATCGACGACAAGCTGACGGTGTTCAGCAACGGTGACTTCAACTTCGGCGTGTCGCGCTCGGGCGACCTGGTCTACCAGCCGGTCAACGGCGAGGGCCTGAACCTGGTACTGCTGGACCGGAGCGGCACCGCCCGGCCCGCCGGCGCGGACTCGGGATATCTCTACACACCGCGCTTCTCGCCCGATGACCGGCGGGTG
>DASSMN010000297.1:0-5817 GCA_035688885.1 Gemmatimonadales bacterium | reverse complement strand
CCAGGTGAAGCTGAGCGGGGCCGTGATCACCTGGGACGGGCGGTTGGCCGGCGACAGCTCGGCTGTCGCCGAGCCCATCGTCCAGTCCTGGTCGGTCGCGGGGATGCGCGGTGGCCTCGCGACCGGTTCGCTCACGCTCTCTCCTTCCCGGTCGCAGCCGATGGCGGGCTCGCTCAAGGTCGATGGGAAGAACGACCTCGCCAAGGCGCTTCGAGCGTCGCCCACTCGCTTCGCGGGTCCATCGTTCCGGGGCGGCGCAGGGAAGGTGACCTTCGGCCGATGAGACTATGACGTTCCCACGTCGAGTCGGCCTGGGTGCAGCGCCATGCATGTCGAAGATGTTCATAATCAACTGATCTGAATAATTGCCGGGTCACTTTCGAGTAGGTTGTTCGGTTCGAGACGTCGTCAGTCTGATCTTTGTAAGTCGCTGCCCTTTGCAGGCTTGCTTGGCTGTATTTCAAGTAATGTCTAGCGTTTCGCCGGCTGTTTTTCCGCCTCATTTCCCCGAATCCAGATATTCACTTCTCTGAGTTTTCAACATGTGGAAACCGCCCATGGAACTGATTTGTCGCACCTGAAGGCGCCTCATCCGGACCGTTCCGGACTCCTGCGGGCTAGGCGCGTCTGGAGCCTCGATCCGCGAGCTACCGGCGACGCGATCTGGTGGCACGACGGTCGGATTGTGCGCGTCGGGCGTGCGGCGGAGCTCGCGAGTTCGGTGCCGCCAGGCACGCCGGAGTACGACCTTCCGGACACGATCGTGACTCCGGGCTTCATCGATGGCCACACGCATTTCGCGCTCTGGGCCTTGAATCGTCGGCGCGTCGACCTGGCCGGCGCTCGATCGCGGGAGGACGTACTCCGCCGCGTGGCGGCGGCTGCTCCGGTTCAGGGGTGGGTCATCGGGCAGGGCTGGGATGCCAACGGGTGGGTCGTCCCGCCGGATCGCGGCGCGCTCGACGCGCTCCATGCCGCTCCGGTGTATCTCGATTCGCTCGACGTACACGCCGCCTGGGTCAACAGCGCCGCCCTCGCGGCAGCGAGCATCACCCGTGCCACGCCCGACCCCTTCGGCGGGCGCATCGTACGCGACGCCGCCGGCGAACCGACCGGGCTGCTGCTCGAGCGCGCGGTCGAGCTGCTCCTGCCGCACCTGCCGGAGCCGCCGGCATCCTACCTCGACGACGCGATGCTCGAGGCCCAGGCGGAAGCGCACCGCCTCGGGCTCACCGGCATTCACAACGTCGAGGCCGAATCGGCGCTGGCCGCCTTCCGGCGGCTGGAGGAGGCCGGCCGGCTCCGACTCCGGGTCCTGTTTCATCCGCCGGTGACATCGCTCCCGGCGCTCCGGCGATCAGGAGTACGCAGCGGGACAGGATCGGACTGGCTCCGCATCGGCGGGATCAAGCTGTTTCTCGATGGCAGCCTGGGCAGTCGGACCGCGTGGATGCTGGAGCCGTTCGAGGGTACGCGCGACCGTGGCATGCCGATCACCGGTGAGCAGGAAGCCGGCGACGCGATGCGCCTGGCCGCGGAGAGCGGGATCGCCGTTGCCGTGCACGCCATCGGCGACGCCGCGGTCCGCCGGGCCCTCAACTTGCTCTCGGCGCTCCCCCCGGTGGCGATCCCGCACCGCATCGAGCACTTCCAGTGCGTGCATCCGGACGATCTGGATCGAGCGGCGGAGGCCGGCGTCGTGGCGTCGATGCAGCCCGCGCATCTGCTGACCGACATTTCGCTGGTGGAGCGGCACTGGGGCGCGAGGGGGCGCGGCGCCTACGCATTCGCATCGCTGCGCCGCCGCGGCACGCGCCTGGTGTTCGGCAGCGATGTGCCGGTGGCGTCCATCGATCCGCGCGAGGGCCTGTTCGCCGCGCTCGAGCGTCGCGACGAGGGTGGCGGTCCTGCGGGCGGCTGGCGCCCGGACGAGAAGCTCGGCTTCGAGGAGGCGCTCCGCGCTTACACGGTCGGCGCGGCTCACGCCGCCGGTTTGGCCGACCGCCGGGGAACCCTGGCGCCGGGGCAGGATGCCGACTTGGTGGCGTGGGATTTCGATCCGGCCGCCGAGGCTGGCTCGGGCGACGCGGTCCGCGCCGGACGCGCGCGCCTTACCGTCGTCGATGGAGCGATCGTGATGCAGCAGTGACGGGGCCGCATTAAACTCCCTCCCATGTCGCGCACCGCCGTTCGCCGCACCAAGATCGTTGCCACCCTGGGCCCCGCGTGGGAAGACCCGGCGGCCATGACCGCGCTGATCGACGCGGGCGTCAACGTCGTCCGGATCAACGCTTCCCACGGAACTCCCGACATTCGCGCCCGGTGGATCGAGCGCCTGCGGAGCGTCATGGCGCCGCGAAACGACGCGTTGGCCATCCTCCTCGACCTGCAGGGGCCGCGCATCCGGGTGGGGACGCTGGCCGAGCCGTTGCGGCTCGTGACCGGTCGCCGGGTAGTGTTCGCTCCCGAGGTGGAGGCCTTGGCCGGCGAAATTCCTACCACCTATGACGGGCTGGCCGGAGACGTCGGGCCAGGCGCGCGCATTCTGCTCGACGATGGCCTGATGTCGGTCGAGGTGACCGGCGTGGCCGGCTCGCGAGTGGAAGCGGTGGTGCAGTATGGCGGAGAGCTCAAGTCCAACAAGGGGATGAACCTTCCGGGCATCGAGGTGAGCGCGCCCGCCCTCACCGAGAAGGACCTGGAGGACGTCGCCCAGGCTACCGCCGTGGGCGTGGACTACGTGGCGCTTTCGTTCGTGCGCCGCCCCGAGGACATCGAGCAGCTCCGCGCGCTGGTGCCGCGGTCCACCAAGCTCATCGCCAAGATCGAGAAGGACACCGCGCTCAAGAACCTGTGCGGCATCCTGGACGCCTCCGACGCCATCATGGTCGCGCGCGGCGACCTCGGGGTCGAGCTGCCGTTCGAGGAAGTGCCGCTGATGCAGAAGCAGATCATTCGCGAGGCCGGCCTTCACGGGAAGCCGGTGATCACGGCCACCCAGATGCTCGAGTCGATGGTGCACGCGCCGCGGCCGACCCGGGCAGAGGCCTCGGACGTGGCCAACGCGATCCTGGACGGCACCGACGCCGTCATGCTGTCGGCCGAGACCGCCGTGGGCGAGTTTCCCCTCGAGGCGGTCCGGGCCATGGACCGTATCGCGCGGGAGATGGAGCTGCAGCGGCAGAACCGGGGCGTGGTCATTGACGCGGCCCTCGGCCGGCGCTCCAGCGAGGGCCTGGCCCTGCCGCAGCATCGGAGCGCCCAGAGCGGACCGGTCCGCACGGAGGACGCCATCGCGGTCGCGGTGTGCGCGGCGGCGGAGATGCTGAGTGCGCCGCTCATCGTGTGCTTCACCAGCAGCGGCTTCACCGCGCGCAAGGTCTCGACCTGCCGTCCCACCGTCCCGATCTTCGCCTGCACGCCGGAACCCGACACCTATCACCAGCTCTCGCTGGTCTG
The DNA here is from genome assembly GCA_035688885.1 of Gemmatimonadales bacterium. Classification (GTDB taxonomy): domain Bacteria; phylum Gemmatimonadota; class Gemmatimonadetes; order Gemmatimonadales; family GWC2-71-9; genus CAVVWJ01. Next base: position 2,358 of record DASSMN010000297.1, on the reverse strand, counting down.
GGGCGTCACGCCAGCGCTTACCGAGCATTTCACCGACTACGACACCATGCTTGGGGCCGCGCGGCACCAGATCCTCGCCCGGGGGCTGGCCCAGCCGGGCGAGCGTCTGGTGGTGACGGCGGGGGTCCCGTTCGACATGCCCGGCACTACCAACCTCCTCAAGATCGAAGCAGTTTAGGGCATGCGGCTGACCTTTCTGGGCACGGGTACGTCCTTCGGCGTGCCCCAGGTCGGATGTTCGTGCGCCGTGTGCCGGTCTACCGATCCGCGCGACAGGCGGAGCCGGTCGGCCGCCCTGGTCGAGACGGGCAGCGGTACCATCCTGATCGACACGCCGCCCGAGCTGCGTCTCCAGCTCATCGCCGCCGGCGTGAGCCGGATCGATGCCGTCATCTACACCCATGAGCACGCCGATCATATCAGCGGGATTGACGACCTCAGGATCTTTTCCGTCCGCCAACGCCATGCGCTGCCGGTATATGGTCCGCCCGAAACGCTGGACCGCCTGCGCGGCTCGTTCAGCTACATCTTCGACGGCCAGCGGGTCTACGAGGGCACCTCGAAGCCGGACCTCGATCTGCATGCCATCGAGCCCGGCCGGCCGCTCGAGATCGCCGGCGCCCAGGTGTTGCCGCTCAGCTTCCGGCATGGGCACCTTCGGGTCTACGGCTACCGGATCGGCGACCTGGCCTACATCACCGATGCCAAGTCGGTGGATGAACCCGAGCGGCGCCGGCTCGAGGGACTCGACACGCTGGTGCTCAACGCGCTGTGGTGGCGGCCTCACCCTACCCACATGAGCATCAGCGAAGCGATCGAGACCGCCCAGGCGCTGCGCCCTCGCCGCACCTATCTCACCCACCTCACCCACGAGACCGGCCATGCCGACCTGGCGGCCCGGCTGCCGGCCGGCATCATGCCGGCCCATGACGGACTCAGCGTGGAGGTTCCGTGATCAGGCTGGCCTACGGACGGATGTTTCAGGACGCCCTGGACGGGGTGCACGGGTTGCCCCGCGCCCGACTCGATGGCTTGGCCGCGGGATTTGCCGAGGTGCAGGCCGAAGTGGGTCGCCGGCGTGGGGAAGGGGAGTACGGCTTTTACGGGCTGGTGAATCAGGCCGGTCCGATCCGGGAGATCACCCGGTTCGCCGAGGGGGTCGGCCAGGCCTACGATCACGTGCTGGTGCTCGGCATCGGCGGGTCGGCACTGGGCGCCAAGGCGCTGCTCAACGCGCTGCGGCGGCCGGCGTGGAACGAGCTGGACGATGAGGCCCGCGATTTCTTCCCGCGCCTGACCGTGCTCGACAACGTGGATCCGACGTCGGTCCGCGCCGCGTTGGCCCGCATCGATCCCAGACGGGTGCTGGTCAACGTCATCAGCAAGTCGGGCGGCACGGCGGAAACGATGGCGCAGTACCTCGTCGTGCGGGCCTGGCTCGAGGATGCGCTGGGCTCGGCGGCCCACCGCCACCTGGTGTTCACCACCGACCCGACCCGCGGCGCGCTGCGCGAGATCGCGGCGCGGGACGGAGTCGCCACGCTGAGCGTGCCGCCGGACGTCGGCGGCCGGTTCAGCGTGCTCTCGCCGGTGGGCCTGCTGCCCGCGGCGCTGGTGGGCATCGACGTAGCCGGGCTGCTCGTCGGCGCCGGTCGCGCGGTCGAGCGCGCCGCGACCGACGACCTGCGCCGGAACCCAGCGGCGCTGTACGCCGCGCTCCACTGGGCCGCCGACGCCGACCTCGGCGCCCGCATTGACGTGCTCATGCCCTACACCGACCGGCTGCGCGAGTTCGCCGAGTGGTATCGCCAGCTCTGGGCCGAAAGCCTGGGTAAGCGGCTGAGCCGCGAGGGAAAGGCGATTTACGCGGGCCCCACGCCGGTCGCCGCGGTGGGCGCCACCGACCAGCACAGCCAGGTGCAGCTGTTCATGGAAGGTCCGTTCGACAAGGTCATCACCTTCGCCGTGGTGGACGATCTCGGCGAGGACCTGCGCATTCCGGCCCCACCCACCGATGTGCCGGGATCGGAGCCCTTGCCGTCGGACCTGGCGTATCTGTCCGGCCACTCGCTCGGCGCGCTCTTACGGGCCGAGTACGAGGCCACCGCCACGGCGCTGGCCCGGATGGGGCGCATGAGTTGTACGCTTCGGCTGCCTCGGCTCGATGCCGAGACCTTCGGCGAAGCGATCATGTTCTTCCAGTTGGCCACCGGGTACGCCGGGATCTTCTACGGGGTGGACCCGTTCGATCAGCCCGGCGTCGAGCTCGGCAAGAAGCTCACCTACGCGGCCATGGGGCGGTCCGGCTACGAGGCGCACGCGCAGCCCACGGCAGGGGCCGATCGCGATGAAGTGTGA
>DASSMN010000488.1:0-10320 GCA_035688885.1 Gemmatimonadales bacterium | reverse complement strand
ATATTCCAGCCCGCCGGCCGCCTCGAGGTCGCCCCGGCGGAGCAGCTCGTCGCGCAGGGTGATGTGGTCGATGACGGTCCGGCGCTCGGTGAGCGCCAGCATCGCCCGGAACAGCCGGCGGTGGCCCTCCCGGTAGAACATGCCGTCGTCGACCAGCTCGGCCGCGCGGAGGGCCGCATCCTGATCGAGCAGGATGGCCGCCAGGACCGCCTGCTCGGCCTCCTGGCTCCAGGGGGCCGAGCGGCCGACGTAGGTGTCAGCGGTCGAGAAGTTGTCGGGCGATACGGACGTCATCCCAGGTCGGCTTCTTCCAGTTCGGGTTGCGCAGCAGCGCCGCGGGATGGTACGTCACGACCAGCGGAATGCCGTTGTACGTGTGCACCTTGCCCCGCAGCTCGCCCAGACTCTTTCGCACGCCCAGCAGTGCTTCGCCGGCGGTCCCGCCCATCGCGACGATCACCTTCGGCGCGATGAGGTCCAGCTGGCGATGGAGGTAGGGAATGCAGGCGCTGATCTCATCCGGCAAGGGCTTTCGATTTTGGGGCGGACGGCACTTCACGATGTTGGTGATGTACACCGAAGATCGCGGGACATCAATAGCCTCGAGGATCGAGTCCAGCAGCTGCCCGGCTTGACCGACGAACGGACGACCGGTGGCATCCTCGGTGGCGCCCGGTCCCTCGCCCACCAGCACCATGCGCGCCGTCGGGTTGCCCTCGCCTGGCACGGCGTTGGTCCGGTTGGGACACAGCTCGCAGCAATAGGTGGTGCGGATCCGCTCGGCGACCGCATCGAGCGTGTCCAGCAGGCCCAGGTCGTTGCCGAGCAGCACGGGCGCGGGCGAGAGGACCGCGATGCCGGGGCCGGGAATCGGCGGAGCGCCGCGCTTCCATTTGGGTTCGCCGGCCGGCTCGGCCTCGGAGGCGGGCGAGGGTGCTGTGACGCTGGCCGGGCTGTCGGACGCGGGCCGCGGCGCCGTGGATGAACGGTCCGTGGGCATAGGGTCGGGGGGCACCTCCTTCGCGAGCGGCGCGCCGAGAATCACCTCGGGGCCGCCGAGCTCGGCCTGCTGCGCAAGATAACGCCGCCATTCATCGGCCAAGGCTGCGCTCCACCGCGTCGAGAATCGCCTCGGCCACGTCCCGCTTGGATTGCAGCGGGAGGATCTGCGCGGCGCCGTCTCGATCGAGCAGCGCCACGCGGTTGGTGTCCACCTCGAAGCCCGCGCCGGGCTCGAGCGCGTCGTTCACCACGATCAGGTCGAGGTCTTTGCGCTCGAGCTTGGCCCGCCCCTTGGCCAGCGCGTCGCCGGTCTCGAGGGCGAAGCCCACGATGACGCTCCCGGCCCGCCGCTCGCCCCGCGTGGCGCTCAGGATGTCCACGGTGGGCTCCATCGGGATGGCCAGCGCGCCGTCGTTCCGGGCCCGCTTGCTGTCGCTCGGATCGCTGGGGCGGAAGTCGGCCGGCGCCGCAGCCATCACCAGCACGTCCGCCGCCGGCAGCTCCTCACGCACCGCGGCCTCGAGCTCCTGGGTGGTCTCGACGTCCCGCACCCGCACGCCGATGGGCGCCGCGAGCGCGACCGGCCCCGAAATGAGCACCACCTCCGCGCCCCGCTCCCAGGCGGCCTCCGCCACCCGGTACCCCATCTTGCCGCTCGACCGGTTGGTCACCACCCGCACCGGGTCGATGCTCTCGCGGGTGGGCCCGGCCGTGACGACCACCCGGCGGCCGTGCAGGAGGCCGGCGGCGCCACGCACGAAGCGGGCGGCGTGCGCCAGAATCGTCTCAGGCTCGCTCATGCGGCCGGGGCGTTCCGACGGACCCTCGGCGAGGTCGCCGACTTCGGGTCCGACGAACCCGACGCCCCGGGCACGGAGCCGCTCGATGTTGTCGCGGGTTTGCGGATGCGCGTACATCTCGTCGTTCATGGCCGGCGCCAGCAGCACCGGAGCGCTGGTGGCCAGCAGCAGCGTCGTGAGCAGGTCGTCGGCCAGGCCCTGCGCCATCCGCGCGATCAGGTGCGCCGTGGCCGGCGCCACCAGCACCAGGTCGGCCTGTTGGCCGAGGCGCACATGCGACAGCGCCCCGCCCGGCTCCCAGAGCGAGCCTTGGACGGGGCGTCCCGTGAGCGCCTCGAAGGTGAGCGGCCGGACGAACTCGGCGGCGGCTGGCGTGAGAATCACGTCCACCTGCGCGCCCGCCTCGCTCAGTCGGCGAGCGAGGGTGCAGCTCTTATAGCAGGCGATCCCGCCCGACACGCCGAGCACGACGTGCCGGCCGGCCCACGCCATCACGCCTCGGAGCGGCGGCGGCGGAGCAGCTTGTAGTTGAGCTCCCCTTCCACCAGGGACTGCATCGCCTTGGTGGTGAGCTTCTCGCCCTGGGCGTTGAGCTGGTCCTTGGGGAACTCGTTCAGGTAGCGCGCGAACTTGGCGGCCACCAGAACCCCCAGGTACTTGTTCCCGGCCTGCCGGGCCACTTCAGACGGCGTGGTAATGCGCATCGTGCTCTCCGTTGCTGGTCATCCGTGTCAGAAGTACCGAATCCATTCGAGTCATTCCACTCGAGTCATTCCGCGCCGGCACCGTGGCCGGCCCGACCATGGGGCGCCTGTCCTGCGTCTCAGTCCGCCGCGATGCGGTCCGCGTAGGCGATCACGTCGCGCCGGAGCCGCTCGATGAAGCCTGGCAGCGAGGCCTGCCGGACCACGCGCCGCGCCTCCGCGTCCAGAATCGCCGCCACCTGCGCCACGGCGAGCACCAGGTCCTCGTTGATGATGGCGTAATCGTATTCCGCCACCGCCGCGAGCTCATCGGCTGCGCGGGTGACCCGCTCGCGGATCACGGCCGGCGGCTCGGTGTTGCGGCCCGCCAGCCGGCCCACCAGCACGTCGGCCGAGGGCGGCAGCACGAACAGGTGGAGCGAGTTGGGGAACGAAGCGCGGATCTGCCGCGCGCCCTCGATCTCCACGTCGAGCACCGCGGTGCGCCCGCGCCCCAGAATGGCGTCGATCTCGCTCCGCAGCGTACCGTACAGGTTGCCGGCGTAGGTGGCCCACTCCAGGAACTCGCCCGCCTCCACCCGCCGGGTAAACTCGTCCCGAGTGATGAAGTGGTAGTCCTTGCCGTCCCGCTCGCCTTCGCGCCGCGGCCGCGTGGTGGCCGAGACCGAGTAGGCCAGGTCGTCCCGCGCCCCGAGCAGGTGCTTCGCGATGGACGTCTTCCCGCCGCCCGACGGCGACGACAGGACCAGCAGGAACGGCTTCACTCGAGATTCTCGAGCTGTTCCCGGAACTTCTCGAGCTCGCCCTTCATGGCGATCACCTGCTGCGCGATGTCGGCGTCGTTGGCCTTGGAGCCCATCGTGTTCACCTCGCGCCCGAGCTCCTGCGCGAGGAAGCCAAGCTGCTTGCCGACCGGACGATCGGCCTCGAGCGACTCCCGCACCGCCGCCACGTGGGCCCGGAACCGCACCAGCTCCTCGGTGATGTCGAGCCGGTCGGCCTGGAACGCGATCTCCTGTGCCAGCCGCTGCTCGTCGGCCGCCCGGCCGTCCAGCAGCTCGGCCACCGCGGCGCGCAGGCGGTCGCGCTCGCGCACCAGCCGCTCGGGCGCCCTGGCCGCGATCGCGTCGGCCGCCTGCACCAGGAGGTCGACGCGGTGCCTCAGCTCCGCGGCAAGCGCCTCGCCCTCGCGCGCTCGCATCTCTCGGCACGCCGCGACGGCCTGCGCCACTACCGGCTCGAGATCGGACCACGCGGCCGGCGGCGTCTCGGTCGCCGCGGCGGTCAGCACCTCAGGCTGGCGAGCCACCAGCTCGACGGTGATCTCGCCGGCCAGGCCCAGCGCCGACTGGAGCTCGCGGAGCGTCGCCGTGACCGCGCGAGCCCGCTCCAGATCCACCCCGAACGCCCCGGCCCGCTCGGGGTACTCGGTCCACCTCGCCTGCACCGCCACGTGCCCGCGATCGAACTCACGACGGAGCCGCTCGCGCAGCTCGCCCTCCAGCCCGCTCAGATCGGACGGGAGCTTGGGCGCCAGATTGAAGTAGCGATGATTGACCGTCCGGATCTCGACCCGGAGCCGCCCGCCGCCTACGGGGCCTTCTGCCGCCCCGAACCCCGTCATGCTGTTGGGCAACCAGCCTCCGTGAACCCGGGAAAGCCAGGAAACTTACTCGCAACCGAGGCCGACTGGTAGGATCCGACAGGTTGGCGCACCGGACCGCGTCCCGGGGGTGCCGAGCTCGCGGGCCGACCTGTGACGCTGCTCGAGCTAGTACAGTCTAAAATCCATGCAGAACTGACGGTTACGAGTTCGGCTTAAAGCAGTTCTACAGACGGGCCCCTTAGTTCAGAAACTCCCATCGAACCCCGAAATTGCTGCCGTAGTTGGGGAGGCGGAACCCGGGGACGTAGGCCAGCTTCGAGGCGGAGATGTTGTCCCGGTTCCAATAGATCATGAAGCTCTGCAGCTGGATGGCCAGCTGACTGGAGAAGAACGTCGCGCCGCGCAGGTTGATCGGATTGCCGGATCCGTCTCGCCCGATGGTTCCCCGCCCCCACGCCTCCATGCTGAGCTGCGCCTTGAGATCGAAGATGCCGCTCGGAAAACTTCGCCAGAACTTCGATCGAATCGTCGCCGTGGTGAGCGAGTGCGTGGGCGGGACCCCGTCGACGGTGCCCTTGGTGGGATCGCTGTACCACGACTCGAGCGTGATCCACTGCACCGGCGCCACCCGCGCGCTCACGGTGATCCAGTTGACGGCCGCCGAGGGGGCGAGCGTGGGAACCTGGAGATAGTCGGCGTAGGCGAACGGGCTGAACGCCGAGGTGCGTTCGTAGGCCAGCTGCAGGCCCACTCGCGCGCGATGCCAGCCGATCTGCGCCGAGTAGTCGCGCAGCGTCTGCGCGGTGTCCGTGGGGATCGCGGGCGCCGCCACCTGCTCGCCCAGTCGCGCCATGCCGGTCAGCGCGAGTCCCCGTACCGGCTCGAGCCCCGCCGCCAGCGAGACGTAGCGGCTGCTCCGGCCGCCATAGTGATGCTGGAGCACCCCCTCCGCGCTCGCGGCCAGCGGTCCGACCGGGGCGAAGCCAAGCGTGGCCCGCACATCGAGCGGGGTCCACCGGGTGCGCTGAAAACCGGACGCGGTCAGCGAGAGGCTCGGTGCCCGGTAGCTCAGGATCCCGCCGAGCTGGTTGATCTGCTGATCGACTCCGGCCCCATCCCAGGCGGAGCGGGCATAGATCACGTCCAGTCCGGCCCCGGTACCGTCGTCGCGCGAGCGGAGCGCCGCCCGGAACTGCGCATCGGTGCGAGTAGCGGTGTAGCCCAGGCCGATGGTGTCGGTGCCACCGAACGTGTCGCCCACCGTGAACGGACGTCGTTTCGGGCGGGCGTGCACCAGCTGGTACTGGATGCCGAAGCGGTGCGAGGGCACGTAGCTCCCCTGACCCCACGCCTGGGTGTTCGAGTAGGCGCTCCCGGTGCCACTCGCCGTCGGCGAGTCGAGGTAGTCGGCCGCCAGGGCGAAGCCCACCCCGGCGGGGAACCGCCGCTCCAGGTCGGCCTCGTAGCGGGCGAAGTTGCGGTCGCCTCGGGCGATGGCGATCCGCGAGCGCGGGGCCACGCGGTCGTGACGCCGGGTGAACAAGTGCACCTTGATCTGGCCCGGCCAGCGCTCCACCTCGACGCGGTCGAGCAGGCTGATGGAGAACAGCGCCGGGTCCACGGCCAGGCTGTCCACCCCCGCGGCGACGAACGGCACGCCATCGAGGTAGTACTCGGCGGAGGTGGCGCCGCGCCCCTGCAGATCCACCAGCTCGGGACGGCCGGTGAAGCCGCCGCGCCAGAGATACACGCCGGGGACCTGTGACAGCAGGTCGCCGACGGTGGCGCCGTCCATCCAATCGATCGAGTCGCGGGTGAAGACGATGCGGGTGAGCGCGGGCCGGGGACCCGGCGGCGCGAGCTGGGGCATGACGGGCACCCGCACCTCCTCCTGCTCCAGCGCGCGGAGGTAGCGGGCCGTGTTGTCCACCGTATCGGCGAGGGTGTCGGCGGCGGTGGTGTCCTCGAAGATCTGGGCCCGCGCGTCACGGGCGACGATCGCGAGGCAGGCCAGCAGGACCGCCAGGACCCTCGCGCTCAGCGGGCCCCCGCGCCCTGCCGGCCGAGGACGAACTCACTGAAGAGCCGGACGCCCATGCCGGTCGGCCCCTTCACCCGGGTCGCGTCCTCACGGTCGGTGTAGGCCGTGCCGGCGATGTCGAGGTGCGCCCACGGGAACCCGTCCACGAACTCACGCAGGAACCAGCCGGCCGAGATGCTGCCCGCCGGGCGGCCGCCGGAGTTCTTCACGTCGGCGATGTCGGACTTCATGATGTCGCGGTACTCGTCCCACAGGGGAAGCGGCCAGACCCGCTCCCCCGCTCGCTCCCCGGCGCGCCGCACCTCTTCGATGAGATTCTCATCGGTGCCCATCACGCCGGTGGCCGAATGGCCCAGCGCCACGACGATGGCACCCGTCAGCGTCGCGATGTCGAGCACGGCTGCCGGCTGGTACCGCCGCGCATAGACCAGCGCGTCGCACAGGATGAGCCGGCCTTCGGCGTCGGTGTTGATGACCTCGATGGTCTTGCCGGAGAGACTGGTCACCACGTCGCCCGGCTTGACCGCGGTGCCGGACGGCATGTTCTCGGTGGTGGGAATGAGGCCCACGACGTGCACCGGCGGCTTGAGGCGGCCCAGCATCTCGAACGTGCCCAGCACGGCCGCGGCGCCGGACATGTCGTACTTCATGTCCTCCATGTTCTGCGCCGGCTTGATCGAGATCCCGCCGGTGTCGAAGGTGACGCCCTTTCCGACCAGCACCACCGGCGCCGCCGCGGACCCCTGGTATTCGAGGGCGATGAACCGCGGCTCCTCGGCGCTCCCCTGGGCCACGGCCATGAGCGCGCCCATGCCCTCTTTCACGATCGCCGCCTTGTCCAGCACCGTCACGGCGAAGCCGTGGCGGCGGGCGATCTCCTCGGCGGCGCGCGCGACGAACGACGGCGTGCAGACGTTGCCCGGCAGCACCTGGATGCCGCGGGCGGTGGTCTGGCCGGCGCCGATGGCCGCACCGATGCGGTGCCCCGCCGTCAACGCCTCGGTGGCGGTCGGCGCGAGCACGTCGATCCGCTCGAGCGCCGGCTTCTGATCGTCCGGCGGCCGCTTCATCTCATTGTATTGCCAGGCACCCTGGGCCAAACCTTCGGCGATGGCCTGCCCCGCTTCCGCCGGCGGCACCGAGCCCAGCGCCTCGGTGGCGAGATGAAAGGCCGCCCGGGGCACGCCGAGACCCCGCGCGCGCTTGGCCGCTGCGGAGGCGGCGCGCCGGATGCCGGCCCGTGAGATCTCGTCCGGTTTTCCCAGCCCCACCAGCAGCACGCGCGGCGCCGGTCCCGGTGGGTACATCAGGGCGACCTCATCCTTCTTCCCGCTGAAGTCGCCGGCGGCGAACAGCCGGCTCAGCGCGCCGTTGGTGCCCTGGTCGAGCGCGGCGAGCGATGGCGGCAAGCTGCCCCGGCCCACGGCGATCGCCAGCAGCGGGCTTTCGAATCCCGCCGGAGCGGCGGACAGAACGGCGGTCTCGAACGGCATAAGCCCTGAATCGAGTGTGTGATGGTGCGGATGGGATGGGGCGCGAGCGGAAGCTAGTCGGGGCGGGCGGCCGCCTGCAACGCCCGGAGCGGGTCTACTCCGAGCGTGCGGGCAGCGTGGCCGGGCTCTGGACGCCGCCGTGCGCGTGGGCCGGCCGACGGCCGAACTTGGCCGCCAGCCAGGATCGGAACCCGTCGAGGATCTCGTACACGGTGGGAATCACCAGCAGCGTGAGCAGCGTCGAGGTGATGGTCCCGCCGATCACGGCGCGGCCCAGCGGCGCGCGGAAGTCGGCGCCTTCCCCGTGCCCGATCGCCACCGGGATCATGCCGGCGATGAGCGCGAAGGTGGTCATGATGATCGGCCGGAGCCGGATCCGCCCCGCCTCGATCAGCGCCTCGCGCAGGTTCGACCCTCGCTCCCGGGCCCAGATGGCGAAATCGATCAGCAGGATCGCGTTCTTCACCACGATCCCCATCAGCAGAATGACGCCGATGAGACTCATGATGTTCAGCGTGTCGCTGGTGATCCAGAGCGCGAGCACCACGCCGATCAGCGAGAGCGGCAGCGAGACCAGGATCGCCAGCGGGTCGAGGAACGACCCGAACTGCACGACCAGGATCAGATACATGAGCAGCACCGCGACGCCGAGCGCCGTGAAGATCCGGGTGAACACCTCGGCCTGGTCACGGGTCTCGCCGCCCCAGGTGATCTCGTACCCGGGCGGGAGCTTGAGGCCGGCCAGGCGCGCCTGGATGTCGCGGGTCACCTGGGTGAGCGGCCGACCGGAGACGTTGGCCTGGACGATGACCACGGTCTCGCGGTCGAGGTGGTCGATCTCCGCCGGGCCGAGTCCCTGCGTGATGGTCGCCACCTGTCCCAGCGGCAGCGTCGAGGGCATGCCGCCGGGCGTCGTCCCCGCCACCAGCGGGAGCTGGGCCAGGTCGGTCACCCGCTCGCGCGCCTGCGGCGCCAGTCGCACGGTGACGTCGCGGGTTTCGCCCGTCGGGTCCACCCAGTCGCCGGCGTCGATGCCGGCAAACGCCGGCCGAAGCGATTGGGCCACCTGCCCCACCGTGACGCCCAGCGATCCGGCCAGGCCCCGGTTGAGCTGCACTTCGAGCTCGGGCTTCTGGCCCCGGGTCGAGAGCCCGACGTCCACCGCGCCAGGGACCTTCTTCACTTCTTCCGCGGCGCGCTCCGCCAAGGTCGTCAGCGTGCGGGCGTCGGTCCCCTTCATCTGAACCTGAATCGACTTGAGCGCGCCGCCGAAGCCGCTGGTGAAGACCGAGACCTGCGCGCCCCCCAGTCCCGCCATCTCGCGGCGGAACACCTGACCCAGCGCCTCCTGGCTGATGCTGCGGTCGGCCTTGGGCCGAAGCCGCACGTAGACCAGCGCCTGGTCCACCGACGGCGCCTTGCCCGGCACCGACGAGCCGACCGTGGTGTAGGTGTACAGCACCTCGGGGTGCGCCCGGGCGATCCGCGCAGCCGCCTCCGCCCGGAGTCGGGTGTACTCGAGGTTCGACCCGGGAGGGGCCTCGACCGTCATGCTGATCTCGCTGCGGTCGCTCACCGGCACGAAGCCGGCGCCGACGATACCCGTCATCACGATCCCGATCGCCGCCCCGAAGGTGCCCACCGCGAGCAGCACCATCGCCAGCCGATGATCCAGGGCCCACCCGATGACGCCTTTGTAGCGGTCGGCCATGCGGTCGAACCAGCGGTTGAATCGGTCCAGCGTTCGCGCGATGGGGTTGCGCCGCTCGTGGCTCTCGATCTGCGGGTCGGGCCAGTAGGCCGAGAGCATGGGATCGAGCGAGAACGAGACGAACAGCGACACCAGCACGGAGCACGCGATGGTCAGCGCGAACGGCTTGAACCACTGCCCTGCCACGCCGTACATGAAGGCCACCGGCACGAACACGGCCACGATCGAGAACGTGGTCGCGGCGACAGCAAGGCCGATCTCGTCGGTGCCCTCGTGGCTGGCCTGGACGTGGTCCTTTCCCATCTCGATGTGACGGACGATGTTCTCGCGCACCACGATGGCGTCGTCGATCAGGATGCCGATGGCGAGCGACAGTCCGAGCAACGACATGGTATTGAGCGTGAAGCCGAAGGCCCACACCGCGATGAACGAGGCCAGCACGCTCACCGGCAGCGCGAGGCCGGTGATGATCGTCGAGCGCCACGAGTTGAGGAACAGGAACACCACCAGCACGGTGAGCAGCGCGCCCTCGATCAGCGCCTCCTGCACGTTTCGTACTGCGTGGCTCACCCGCACGCCCGCGTCCTGCACGATCTCGAGCTTGACCCCGGGCGGCATCCGCCGCTCCAGGGCGGTCACGTGCTCGTGGATCAGGTCGGTGACCTGGGTGGTGCTGTAGCCTTTGGCCTTGAGGATGTCGAGGCCGACGGCGTCACGCCCGCTGAACAGGGCCTGGGTGCGCTGTTCCTCGGTCCCGGCGAAGACGGTGGCCACCTGATCGAGCCGGATGACCGCGCCGTTTCGCTCGGCCACCACCAGGTTGGCGAAATCGGCCGGGGTATCGAGCCGCCCCTTGAGCCGGATGGCCCGTTCCTGCAGGGCCCCATTGAGGCGCCCCACCGGCGCGGCCAGGTTCTGCTGTCCCAGTGCCTGGACGATCTCCGCCACGCTCACCCCGGCCCC
>DASSMN010000345.1:0-5331 GCA_035688885.1 Gemmatimonadales bacterium | reverse complement strand
GGTGCACCTGCTCCGTGAGCCGCTTACGTCGCTCGAGGGCCGGCTCGACCCCACGCGGTTCGCGCGCATCCATCGGTCCACGCTGGTGAACCTCGACCGAGTGGCCGAAATCCAGCCCTGGTTCTCGGGAGATGGGATGGTGGTGCTCCGCACCGGTGAGCGGCTCCGCGTGAGCCGCGGCTATCGCGAACACTTCGAAGCGAGGCTCAGTCGTGGACGCTAGATCCGTGGTGCTGGCTGCGGCGGCGCTGGCCGGCCTGACCGCATGCGGCGGGGGCGAGCGCCAGGCGCCGGCCGCCGGCGATCTGGTCATCGAAAAGGCGCCCGACGGCAGCGGCGACCGGCAGGTCGGCGTAGCGGGCACACCCCTGGGGCAGGACTTCCGGGCCCGGGTCACCCGGGACGGCGATCCGGTCGCGGGCGTGCCGGTCTACTGGACGACCATGCAGGGGTCCATGCATCCCGCCGTGGACACGACCGACGCCGATGGCATCAGCGCTTCGCGGTGGACCACGGTGTTCTTCTACGGGGAACAGGAGGCCTTCGCCAGCCTGAATCCCGTCACAGGGTATCGGGTGCCCGGCTCGGTGCTGCCGGACATGATCATGTATACCGCCATCGCCACGCCGGACTCGTTGGCCGCCACCACGATACACGTGATGACCGAGGGTGGATTTCGGTTCGAGCCGGCCAATCTCACCGTGGCCGCCGGGACCACGGTCAACTGGCTCTGGCCGGTGGGCAGCGCGGAGCACAACATCGTCCCCGACGACGGCAATCAGCCGCCCACCTCCGGCGCCCCGCATGGTTACCCCAAGTTCCTCAGCTTCCAGTTCACCACGCCGGGCGTGTACTGGTACCACTGCGCGGTCCACGGCGCGGCGGGCGGAGTGGGGATGTCTGGAACGGTGACCGTAGTGCCGGGAGGGCCCCCGGAACCCCGGTAAGTAGAAACCGCAAACCCTCGTTCGACGTTACAGCAGGCAGAATCCGTCGAGCGAGCGCCTCATGCAGGTCGAAAACCGAACCGCGGCAACCCGCAGGGAGTGGATCGGCCTGGCCGTAATCGCGCTCCCGTGCATGCTTTACTCCATGGACCTGACGGTTCTCGACCTGGCCATCCCACGGCTGACCGAGGACCTCCGCCCCAGCGGCGCCCAGCTGCTCTGGATCCTCGACATCTACGGGTTCCTGGTGGCGGGATTCCTGATCACGATGGGCACGCTGGGCGACCGCATCGGCCGCCGCCGGCTCCTGCTCGTCGGTGCGGCCACCTTCGGCGCGGCTTCGGTGCTGGCCGCATTCTCTTCCAGTGCCCCCGCGCTCATCGCCACTCGCGCTCTCCTGGGCATCGCAGGGGCGACGCTCGCTCCGTCCACGCTCTCGCTCATCCGCAGCATGTTCCTCGACCCCGAGGAGCGGACCGTCGCGATCGGCGTGTGGGTCACCAGCTATTCGGTCGGCGCGGCCATCGGCCCGCTGCTCGGCGGCCTGGTGCTGGAGTACTTCTGGTGGGGGGCGGTATTCCTGCTGGGCGTACCGGCGATGCTCCTGCTGCTGGTGCTGGGCCCGCTGCTGCTGCCCGAGTACCGGGATCTCGAAGCGGGCCGGCTGGATGTACTGAGCGCGCTGGAATCGCTGGGTGCGGTGCTGCTGGTGATCTTCGGCCTCAAGCACATGGCCGAGCAGGGGCCGGGGTGGGCCGGCGTGGCGGCGATCGCGGGCGGCCTCGCGCTCGGGACGGCGTTCGTCCGCCGGCAGCGCGCGCTCAGCGATCCGCTCATCGACCTGGAGCTGTTCCGGGCCCCGGCGTTCAGCGTGTCCCTGGCCACCTACGCGCTGGCCACCTTCGTCGCCTTCACCATGTACGTCTACCTTGCGCAATATCTGCAGCTGGTGCTCGGCCTGTCGCCGCTCAAGGCAGGGTTGGCGACGGTGCCGATGATGCTCGCGTTCATCGCCGGCTCCGCGGTGGTCCCACGGATGGCCCGGCGGGTGCGGCCGGCGTACGCGATGGCTAGCGGGCTGGTGCTGACAGCCGCCGGGTTCGCCGTGCTTGCCGGTGTAGAGGTGCTGGGGCTGCCGGGGCTGATTGCCGGGTCGGTCATCTACTCCATCGGCCTCACGCCCGTGGTCATCCTGGCGACCGATCTCATCGTCGGCAGCGCACCGGTCGAGCGGGCGGGCGCGGCATCGGCCATCTCGGAGACCGGCTCGGAGCTGGGCGGCGCGTTGGGCATTGCGCTGCTCGGCAGCCTGGCCACCGCGGTGTATCGGGGCATGATGGCGGGCTGGATGCCGCCGGGCGTTCCGACGGATCTCGGAGCAGCCGCGCGGGCGACCCTCGGCGGAGCGGTCCATGTGGCCCAGCGGCTGGGGACCGAGCAAGGCGCGCAGCTGGTGACTATGGCGCGGGCCGCGTTCACGCAGGCGTTCGAGGTGACGGCGCTGGTGTGTGCGGCGCTCGCCGGGTTGGCGTCCATCGGGACGGTGGTGGTGCTTCGGGAAACTCGAGCGCAGCCCGAGGAGGAGAAGGTGGCAGCCTGAGTCTGCCCACCTCGGCGCAAGCACGCGCGGCTAAGGCATCACGAACAGCGACAGGTTCGACGGATACCGTCGCGTATGCCAGATCCGGTGCTCACGGGCGCGGTAGTCGGTAGGCTTGGCGTGGAAGATGTTGGGCACGAACGTCTGCGGGTTCCGATCGTAGAGCGGAAACCAGGTGCTCTGCACCTGCACCATGAGCCGGTGTCCTCTCCTGAAGCGGTAGAGCTGCTGGTGCAGGTCGATCGTGAACGGAGTGACCGCGCCGGCGACGATCGGCGCGGGGCGCTGATAGCTCTTCCAGTATCGGCCCCGCATGATGTCGGCGTTGACGATGAGCTGATAACCGCCCATCTCCGGCTGCTCGGGCACGGTATCGGGATAGACATCGATCAGCTTCACCACCCAGTCGGCGTCGCTGCCCGTGGTGGACGCAAAGAGGTGGGCCGCCACGTCCCCCGCAATCGTCAGGTCCTGCTCCAGCGGAGCCGACTGCCAGCTCAGCACGTCGGGCCTGCCGTCCACGAAGCGCTGGTCCCGCACCAGCCAGGTGCCCCAGCCGCTGCCGTCATCGGGCCGCGGGATGTACGGCACCGGATGGGTGGGGTCGGAGATGTAGGCATCGAACGGCCGAGCGCCGGGCGGGTCAACCGGCGGATCGAAGGCGAGACGTCCCCCGTCCAGCAGGTAGACCTTGCGGGCCCGGGCCTGGCGTGGCGGCCACGCATCAAAGGTGCGCCACCGGTTGGCGCCGGTCTCGAAGGCCCATACCTCGGGGAAGCGGCCGTCGCCGGTGCCGTGGAGGTAGTAGGCGAGCCACGGGCGCTGGATCCGCGCGCGGAACTCCTCGGCCGTGCTGCTCTCGAGCGAGATCGGTCCGAGCGAATCGCCGCGCGGTCGGGCCCAGCCGCCATGGTTCCAGGGTCCGAGCACGATGCGGTTCCAGCCGGCAGTGTCGGCGCGCTCCACGGTGCGATACGCCAGCTCGGGGCCGAGCATGTCCTCCTGGTCCCACCATCCGCCCACGAACAGCGTCGGGACCTCGGCGCGAGTCAGCACATGCTGCAGCGCGCGTCCGCGCCAGAA
Source organism: Gemmatimonadales bacterium (assembly GCA_035688885.1). GTDB lineage: Bacteria > Gemmatimonadota > Gemmatimonadetes > Gemmatimonadales > GWC2-71-9 > CAVVWJ01. The sequence continues at coordinate 1,701 of DASSMN010000345.1, read as the reverse complement.
CGCATCGTAGGCCGGGTGCGTCACGAAGCTTCGCCACGAAGGCTGCTCGGCCACGCCGGTCGCGGCGGCGAGTGACTCCAAGCTGAAAAAGCGACGGTAGAAGCTGTACTCGTCCGCCTCCGGCAGGGTGAATCCTTGCCCGCTCTCGATCCAGGCCGCATACGCCACGCCCTGTGTCTGTCGGAACGCTCCCTGGTGGAAGAAGTCGTCGCCCAGCCAGGTATCCGTCGTCGGCGCCTGGGGAGAGATCGCCTTGAGGGCGGGGTGCGCACCGACCCCCGCCAGTCCGGCCAGCCACCCGCGATACGAGATGCCGATCACGCCCAGACGGCCGTTGTTGCTGGGCAGGTGCTTCACCAGCCAGTCGATGGTGTCCCACGCGTCGGTGGACTCGTTGATGCCTCGCGGGCTTCTGGGGTCGTCCTGCGCCCGGCTGGTGACGAAGGTGCCGCCCGAGCCGTAGCGGCCGCGGATGTCCTCCACCACGAAGATGTAGCCGTCCTCGGCCAGCTCCCGAAGCGACCCGGGCAGCTCGGTCGAGGGCAGCTCGCGCGCGGCGCTGAACGGGGTGCGGATGAGGATGGTCGGGAGCGGGCCTGTCAGCGGGGTGGGGACGAGGGCGACGGCGAACAGGGTGACGCCGTCGCGCATGGGGATGGTGAGCTCGCGCCGCTCGAACGCGGGCGCCTGCTGGGCTTGCGCCGCTGGCGGCAAAGGGGCGGGGCACAGCGCGGCAATGCCGGCGAGCGACAGACGGTAGAAGACAGATGGCACGGGAGGTCCGGAAAATGGGAGCGACGGGACGGAGTGCAGCCAGATACCGGGAGAAAGATGCTGTATTCAGGGTTGCCGTCGGTAGCCCTCCCTAGCCAGCCGGATTCGCCAGTCCTGCGCCAGCCGCGGGCAGCCCGCGAGCGCGATCGCCTCGTCGCGCCGCTCGGTGCGGTGCTGCATGGCGAGCTGCGCCCGGCGCACGCTCATGTCCGGGCAGCCCCGCTCGATGAGGCGGATGGCCGAGCCCGGATGAATCAGTCCCGGCGTCAGGACCCGGAGGTACCATCCCGACCGGCCGGTGAGGCGAACCCGCTGGATCAGATCCTCGCGCCGCTGGTACCAGGCCAACCGGTTGCAGGGGCTCCGCGGCTTGGTCACTTCGACGACGGCCTCGCCGATGGCCCAACGATCGCCAATGCACACAGTGGTCTCGTCGGCGCCTTCGACGGTCAGGTTCTCGCCGAACCCGCCCGGGCCCATGTCATCGCGGCCCCACTCGGCGCGCCAAAGCGGATAGTGCGAGGCGGCGTAGGCCAGCAGAGCCTGCTCGGGGCCGCCGTGTACGCGGGTGTCCTCCACCTGATCGCCGTCCAGACCGACCGGCGTGAGCATGACGGGCTCGGTCATCTGGTGCTTAGCGATGGCGCTCCGGAAGACTCGAGGCTCGCCCGGGTCGTCCGCTTCGTCGGCGGCGCCGGACGGGATGGGAAGCAGGCTGGGGCGGCCGACCCGCAGAGAGATGAGGCGCATGGAGGTTGGAACATCATCGCGGGCCCCCCGGTTCCCGCAACCCAGGGGACCGGAGTGGCGGAAAGGACGACGCGGCTGCGGAGCACCCTCGTCGTCCAGCGCCGACCGCCACTCGGTCGCCTGCGGGCCGAGCTACCGACTTTGGCCGAGCCGCTCGCGGAGCGCCTTGTCCTGTGC
>DASSMN010000306.1:0-2325 GCA_035688885.1 Gemmatimonadales bacterium | reverse complement strand
GCCTGCTCGCACCAGTCCCCGATCTCGAACCGCCCCCCCCGGCCTAACGCGGGCTTTGCGTGAAGCTCTGGTTCGAGGGCACCTCCTCGACCTGGTCCCACGCCTCCTGCACCGTCCGATTCACCTGTGGCACGACATCGGTCGCCGGTAGCCCTTCCTGCTGGAGGTAGCGGACCACCGACTTGGGCACCAGCGTGTCGAACCGCAGAATCGCCTCCGCGTAGTCGCGGAAATGCTGGCGGCCGAGGTCGGCCACTTCCTGATCGCCCAGCGCCAGGGCCGTGGTATGCAGCATCAGGTAGCCGATGTTGGCCAGGTTGAACGCGGTGTAGTCGTCGCGCAGGTTCTTGGGCAGACCCTCGCTGCGCACCAGGTCGATCACCCCCGCCGCGGCCCCCGCCACCGCCGAGCCGGCCCGCTTGACCGCCTGGGCCACGCCGCCCGCATCGCGCCGGTCACTCAGGGCCTTGAGGTCCGAGATGTGGTGTTCTACCTGGTGGTGGATCTGGCGCAGTTCGGTCACGACGTCCGGATAATCCTTCAAATCGGTGATCTGCCCCTTGAGCGCCTTCTCGATGTGGTCCTCGAGGGACAGCATGTCGCCGATGTAGCTGTTGATCGCTTCGTTCTTGTCGCGTGCCACGATGGTCCTCGCAAGCTGGAGCGTGAAGCAAGAGTCCGGCGTGCGCCGGACAGGACGGTCAAACCCGTACGATGCAGCCGGGACACGATCGGGTCTGTGCGTAGGGTCACCGCCGGCGGCCGGTACGTACCGCGGTTTGCTGGACGCTCGATCGGCGGCTTCGTAAGTTGCGACCTCGGGCCGGAACAGACACGGCGCCGCCATGTTGCGGCGCGAACGGAGCACCCATGACCCACGCCGCCGACGCGAGCTTTACCGGCTCGGTCCCCGCCTTCTATCAGCAGTACCTGGTGCCGCTCATCTTCGAGCCCTATGCGGTGGATCTCGCGCAGCGCCTCACCAGGCGGCCGCTCCGGCGCGTGCTCGAGATCGCCGCCGGCACTGGCGTGGTGACCCGCCGGCTCGCCTCTGCGTTGCCCGAGAGCGCGGCGATCGTGGCCACCGATCTCAACCAGGCCATGCTCGATCAAGCCGCCGCCCTAGGCACTGCACGCCCGGTGGAGTGGCGCCAGGCCGATGCCGGTGCACTGCCGTTTGCCGACCAGACGTTCGACGCGGTGGTATGCCAGTTCGGAGCCATGTTCTTCCCCGACAGGCCGAGGGCGTATGCGGAGGCACGCCGGGTGCTGCGGCCGGGAGGCGTGTTCCTGTTCAGCGTGTGGGATCGGATCGAGGACAACGAGTTTGCCGACGTGATCACCACGGAGCTCGCCACGCTCTACCCCGACGATCCGCCGCGATTCCTGGCCCGCACCCCGCACGGCTACGCCGACCGGGCCGCCATCGAGCGCGATCTCTCGGCCGCGGGCTTCGGTCGCCCCACCGAGTTCGTCACGCTGGCGGAGCCCAGTCGGGCGGCATCGGCGGAGATCCCGGCGCTGGCCTATTGCGAGGGCACGGTGCTCAGGAATGAGATCGAAGCGCGGGACCCCGGCGGGCTCGCGCTGGCGACCGCCCGAGCCGCCGCCGCCATCCGCCGCCGGTTCGGCGCGGGCGCGGTGGAAGGCAAGGTGCAGGCCCACGTGATCGAGGTCGAGAAGTAAGAAGCAAGGAAGGAAGCCGCTACCGGCGGCTCAGCGCCCGCACGTCCGGCAGCCAATTCTCCGCCTCAACGACGGTCGGCGTCGCCCCCGCCGGGGTGGCCTGCCACTGGCGGGGGAAGATCACCCCCTGGCCTCCAGGCAGCACATCGTACGCCTGGTGGAATCGATCGGTCGGGAACGCTGCGGGGCTCAGCACCGGCTTGACCCCAACCACCTCGAACCCATGCGTCGTCCGGATCTCGGCGGCCACCAGCCGGTCCCCGCTTCCGAAATACAGGGTGCGCCCGTCGGGCGACCATCGCGGCTGGAAACCGCCCCCGTTGGACACCTGCCAACGGCCCGCCGTGGTGGCGGGGAACGCCCGCACGTACACCTCCTGAGTACCCGACTCGTCCGAGGTGTACGCGATCCAGGGACCGTCGGGTGAGATGGCGGGATGCAGCTCGGTGAACTGGTCGGCCACCAGCGGGACCGGTGTAGTGTCGCCGCTGGTCCGGATGCCGACGATGTCGCCCGCGCCCGCGGCCCCGTTGTCGGTTCGAAGCACGAGCCAGCGCCCGTCGGGCGACCAGGTGACCTCCTGGATCTGCCGGTCGAGCTTTGCGAGCAAACGTTGCGGCGTGCTGCCGTCCACCGGCC
>DASSMN010000309.1:0-2352 GCA_035688885.1 Gemmatimonadales bacterium | reverse complement strand
TTGCAGTTCGGGTTGATGACCACCGGCTTGCCGGCCACGGCGTTGATCCCCGCCTGGATGGCCGGGCTGGCGAAGATCGCTGCCCCGGAGGTCATGAGCGGAATGGACCCGATCTGGGCCACGCCGATCAGGATTCCCTTGAGCTGCGGCATGCTGTCGGTGAGCTGCTTGAGCATCAGGTCGTAGCTGGTCTGGAACTGCGCCTGAGTGCTCACGATGCCAGCGGAGACGCCCGGCGTCGGGGTGAGGATTCCCGTGTATCCCGCCTGGAGGACATCGTTGTTGCCGATCCAGATCGAGACGAAGGTGGGGCGGGCGTCGAGCGCCCGCTGGACCTGCGTCTTGCCGCCGAGGATGAACGTCGTCAGCGCGTTGGATGCAGGAGAGGTGGAAGAAGTCGGGTCGAGCACCCGGGCGTCCGGAACGCCCACGTTGTTCAGGACGTCGGTCACCGAAGTACCGACGCGCAGCGCGCATGGTGGAGCGGTGGTACCCCCGAGCCTCGCGCCCGTCTGGAAGTTGGCTATGGGCGCAGGGCACCCTGGCAGCGCCAGAGCGGCGTAGTGGTACTGCGTCCCCATCTGTCCGGCGAGAAGGCGTGCATAGCTCTGCCGCTGGGTCGAATCGTTGATTCCGGAGCTCTGGTAGCCGGCGGTGAGGCTGTTTCCGATGGCGACGTAGCTCTTGAACATGTCGCCCGTCGCGGGCGGATTCACGCCGAGCACGTCGCGCGTGGTGGAGCAGGCAGTCGAGCCGATGACGGCGGCGACCGCCGCCACGCGGGCGAGATTGGTCAGTCGATACATCCTGATGTCTCCGGGCGTGGTTAGAAGGAGGCCTTGAGGCTGAGCGCCAGGATGTTGGCGCTCAGCGCATACGACCCGCTGTTCAGTGCGATGGCCTGCGTCGACGTGCTACCCGTCGCCCGCTCGTCGATGCGGCCGCGGCGTCCGGGGGTGGTGAGGTGCGAGTAGGCGGCGTCGAGCACGAACCGACCGCCGAAGGGCAGCCCCGCTCCGATCATGACCAGCGCGCGGTCCTGCTCGGGCAGCAGCGGCGTGACCGTCTCGTCCGGCGCGGCGGCCGCGTTGGCGGCGAAGCCGGCGCGCAGCTTGATCCCGCTGTCGAGCCCACGTTCGGCGCCGAGGCGGATGCCCGACGTGTTGTTGTAGTCCTCCTGGAGCACACGATCGGGGGCGCCACCCTGGAAATCGACCGGCAGCGACTTGAACGCTTTCCACCCGACGTAGGAATACTCGGCGCTGATGGTCGTGTTGGTGAAGCCGGAATAGGCGAAGCCGGCCTGCACCTGGGCCGGATGCCGGATCTGGGTGGAGACCTTCTGCGGCGTCAGTGCACCCGTGCCGGTGAACTGCGGCGCGACCAGCGCATCGACCGGAGTACCAGCGGGAGCGCCGAGCGGGTTGTTGGCCGCGAGCACCAGTCCGGTGGGCCGCTGTTCGAAGCTGGCATCCGCGTCGGTGTAGTCGAACGAGAGCTGCGAGAGGAAGCGAACGCCGAAGTCCCACACCGGCGTGATCTTGCCGTGGAGCCCCAGGTCCACGCCGAACGCGGTGCCGGATCCCTTCAGCGTGGCGCGGGCGAACTCGGTGCGCAGCGGAATGCCGAGTTGGCCGAAGGTGGGGCCCGTTGCGCTGGTGCGCTGCTGGGAGAGATCCACCGCCTGGATCAGCTCGACCGTCGAATGACCGAACACCGGACCACCGCCGATGGACCAGTTGGGGGTGATCTGGTAGCTCAGGTTCGGCTGCACGTAGATGGTCTGGAGCGACGCCTTCTTCGCGGCGAAGCGGCCGGGGAAATCGTCGGTCCACTGCGACGTGAGGCCGTAGGGGACGTAGACGCCGACCCCGTACGCCATCTTGCCGGCGCCGCGATAGTTGACGAAGAGATGCGGCACGAACGCCGTGGACAGGTCAGCGTCCCACTGGCGGAAGGTCGTGTCCTGAATGAAATCGCCCTTGATGGAGATGGCGGCGGCGCCGCCATAGACCGTCCAGCCGCGGTGGCTCGGCAGCGCGCCCGGATTCCAATAGATGCTCGAGCCATCGTCGCACGGCATGGCCGTGGTGGCGAAGCCGCGCGCCAAGGCGCAGGAGCCGATCTCGTTCAGCCCGAACGCCTGCGCGCCGGCCGCAGCCGGGAGCGCGAGCATTGCGAGCGATGCCAGCGCGAGGGTGTACCGTGAGGCACGGTGAAGCGTCATCTCCATCCTCCTGTGGGGTGTCCGGGGGAAGGGCCGGACGATCGTGTGCCGGGTGCAGCCGCGGCGGTTCAGTGGTGGGACGTCGAGTCTGGTCTGATCCGACAGGGCGCTAATATAGGATGCGT
>DASSMN010000469.1:0-7992 GCA_035688885.1 Gemmatimonadales bacterium | reverse complement strand
GACCCGGAAAAACGCTTCGGGCTACGCGCTCGATGCCTGGCTCGAGACCGGTGACCTGATCGATCTCCTGATCGGCGCCGAGGGCACGCTCGGCCTGGTCACGGCGGCGGAATGGCGGCTGGATCTGCTGCCCGCCGCGCGGGCGGGGCTGCGGGTGGGACTCCGGTCGCTCGACGCGCTGGGCGACGCCGTGACCGCGCTGATCGCCCACGAGCCGTCGGCGGTCGAGCTGCTCGACCGCACCTTCCTCGAGCTGGTCGGTGAGCCGGGGCCGGAGGCGGTCCTGCTGGTGGAGATGGAGCGGAACGACGAAGCGGCGGCCCGCGCCGCGGTCAGGCAGGCCGCGGCGGCGGTCGCCCCGTTTGCGGCGACGGTGGACACCGGTCTCACCCAGGCGGCGGCGGAGCGGCTGTGGGCGCTCCGCCACGCGGCCAGTCCCATCCTCGCGGGCCTGCCCGAGACGCGGCGCTCGCTCCAGGTGATCGAGGACGGCTGCGTGCCGCTGGCGCGCATGGGCGAGTACATCCGGGCGGTGCGAGAGGCCGCCGCGGCCCGGGAGCTCGCGGTGGTGATCTTCGGCCACGCGGGCGACGGCCACGTGCACGTCAACCTGTTGCCCGAGCTGGCCCGCGCCGGCTGGGAAGACGCGGTGGCCGGACTGCTCGACGCCGTCACCGAGGCGTTGATGCGCCTGGGCGGAACGCCGTCGGGCGAGCACGGCGACGGCCGGCTCCGCGCCGGCCTGCTGCCTCGGATCTACGGCGACGAGGTCGTCGCGCTGTTCGCCCGGGTCAAGCGCGCCTTCGACCCTCTCGGAATTCTCAACCCCGGCGTTATCCTTCCGTCCGCCGAGCCGGCCGTGAGCCGGCTCAAAGTGGGCCGCCAGGCCATCGCGCTGCCGAACGACATCGCGCGCGGGCTTCGGCAGATCGAGCAGCGGGGCGGCTATGCCCGGAGCCGGCTGGAGCTGGCGGACGCCACTCCCGAGGGCGACTGAGCCGCAGCCGACGTTCGCGTCCGGACCCGATCGACGACTCCAGACCTCGAGCCTTCCAGACCCATGGACATCCTTCGCGAGCCCCGGATCTCCCTGATCGCCCGGCCCCAGTTCCTCGAGCCGGCGCACCTGCCCATCCAGTGGAAGGGCGAGTCGAGCGACGGCGAACGGATTGCCGAGTTCGCCGGGCGGCTGTGCTACATGAGCCAGCACAACCCGGCCGGCCGCACCACGGCGGAATACCTCCGCAACATCCTCAAGCAGGGCCACGGGTCGGTGTTCGAGCACGCCACCTACGTCATGCTGATCGAGGGGATCTCGAGGAGCTGCAGCCACGAGCTGGTGCGCCATCGCGCGGGGTGGGGCTACTCGCAGCTGTCGCAGCGCTACGTGGACGAGTCGCATGCCGCGTTCGTCATGCCGCCGGCCATCCAGGGCGACGCCGGGCTCGAGGCGGCGTGGTGCCGCCAGGTCGAGGCCGCGCAGGCCGCCTACGTGACGGCGGTGGAGCAGCTGATGGAGCGCTACGGCTGGGTGGAGGATCGGGTGCACCGGCGGAAGATGGCCCGCGAGGCCGCTCGCAGCGTCCTGCCCAACGCGACCGAGGTGAAAATCGTGGCGAGCGCCAACGTCCGCGCCTGGCGCACCATGCTCGAGCTCCGGCTCGGCGAAGGCGCGGAGCTGGAGATCCGGCGGATGGCGGTAGGCTGCCTGCGCGTGCTCCAGCAGGAGGCGCCCGCCCTCTTCGGCGATTTCGAGATCTACCGATCGGCGGACGGGAGCGAGGCCGGGAGGGTTGGATTTCACAAGGTGTGACGCAGAATGAGAGGCAACGGAGGGGCATTCTCCCTCGACAGCAGCGCGAATCTTCAGCGACGTCGGCGGCGGCAGGGTTGATCACGAACGACTCGATGCGGTCGCCACCGCTCGAAGAACCGCCTCGCTCCCTCCGACCGTCCGAGGATCCCACCGTCCGACCGTCCGTCGTGGCATCCTTCTCGCCAAAAAACTATTGTGCACCCGATCTCTTTTTCTTACTTTAGGTTCGTCGAAGTGCTCGTCATCGCGGCTCGTCTCTGGTGGACGGCCTTTTTTGTAGAGGAGATCGCTTGGCAGTTCGGATAGGACTCGCCTTCAATCTCAAGCCCAGTGCGCCGGCGGATACCACAGCCGGGGCCCCGCCCGACTCCCCCTCTTCGGACGATCCCAACAGTCGGGCTCTCCGCGACGACCTTCCTCAACCCGATCTCTACGCCGAGTGGGACGAGCCCGCCACCATCGATGCGGTGGAGCGCGCGCTCAGCAGCGTGGGCCACGTCTATCGGCTCGAGGCCAACGCCAGCTTCCCCGCGCGGCTCGCGCTGGTCCAGCCCGACTTCGTGTTCAACATCGCCGAAGGCCTCTACGGCCCGAACCGCGAGGGCCACGTCCCGGCCATCTGCGAGTTCCTCGGCATCCCGTGTCACGCGTCCGATCCGCTGACCCTCGGCCTCGCGCTGGACAAGCGCCGCGCCAAGGAGATCATGTCGTATCACGGCGTGCCCACGGCACCCTTCGTCCTGGCCCACAGCCCGGCCGATGCCCGCACGGTCCAGCTCCCGTTCCCGCTCTTCGTGAAGCCGGCCTTCGAAGGCTCGGGCAAGGGCGTGAGCGTGCGGAGCCTGTGCAAGACCCGGAGCCAGCTGGTCAAGCAGGTGTCCAAGCTGCTGGCCACCTACGCCGAGCCGGTGCTGATCGAGACCTACCTGCCCGGGCCCGAGTTCACCGTCGCGGTGCTCGGCAACGGCGACGAGGCCCGCTGTCTGCCCATCGTGGGCATGGACTTTGAAACGTTGCCCAAGGGCGCGCCGCCCATCTACGGCTACGAGGCCAAGTGGCTGTGGGACTCGCCGACGCGCCCGCTGGAAATCTTCGACTGTCCGGCCCGCATCCCCGAGTCGCTGGCCGAGGACATCCGCGCCGCCGCGCTGGCGGCGTACCGCGCGCTCGAATGCCGCGACTGGTGCCGCATCGACATCCGCTGCGACGCCGCCAATCGCCCCATGGTCGTCGAATTGAACCCGCTGCCGGGTATCCTGCCCGACCCGCGGGACAATTCCTGCTTCCCGAAGGCCGCTCGCGCCGCCGGGATGAGCTACGACGAGCTGATCCGCACCGTCGCCGATATCGCGTGGCGCCGGATCAGCGGCCGTTCACTCCTGGCGGAGGTGGCGTGATGAAGGTCGCAATCCTGTACGATGCCGGCAGCGACGAGTGGAGCCCGCAGGACGTGGCCGCGGTGGTGGGCAACGTCCACGAGGTCCGCGACGTCCTGCGCCGGCGGGGGCACGAGGTCGAGCTCCTGCCGGTCCGGCTGGGCGACTTCCGCTGGCTCAACCGCGTGCGCCGGGTCGACCTGGTGTTCAACCTCTGCGAAGGCATCAACGGGCACGCCAAGTACGAGGAGATGGTGGTAGGGACGCTGGAGCTCTCCGGCGTGCCGTTCACCGGCTGCCGGGTGTGGCCCACCACCATCTGCCACCGGAAGCACGTCGCCAACACGCTCCTCGCGGCGGCGGGACTGCCGGTCCCGGCCTTCGCGCTGGCGCAGGCCAACAAGACCCCCGCCGAGTTCCCGCTGCCGGCCATCGTGAAGCCTTCGGCCGAAGACGCCAGCGTCGGGATCGACAACGGCGCGGTGTGCACCTCCAAGCGGGCGCTCAAGAAGCGCGTCGCCCTGATGCTGGAGCAGTTCGAGGAGGTCCTGGTCCAGGAGTACGTGGCGGGCCGGGAGTTCAACGTCGGCTTCGTGGGCAAGCGCATGCTGCCCATCGCCGAGATCCGGTTCGACGGCATGCCCGACGGGAACTGGCCCATCGTGAGCTATGCGGCCAAGTGGCTGCCCGGGAGCCCCGAGGACGAGGGCACCCAGCCGGTGTGCCCCGCCGAAGTGCCGGCCGATCTGGCCAAGCGGATCGGCGAGGTGGCGCGCGAGGCCTGGATCAACATGTCCGCCGGCGAGGGCTACGGACGGGTGGACCTCCGGGTCAACGCCGACGGGCAGCCCTACGTGCTCGAGGTCAATCCCTGCCCCGACCTCTCGAGCAACGCCGGCCTGGCCCGGATGGGCCGCGCCTTCGGCTGGAGCTATGACGACCTCGTCGTGCAGATCGTGGACGAAGCGCTCATGCGCTCGCAGAGCCACCGCGCCGCCGCCGCCCTGGTCAGCGGGGTGACGGCCGCGTGAGCGGCACGCTCACCCTGGCCACCCTCCGAAACCTCACCGCGGCCGACCGGGGCCGCATCGAGGAGATCAGCCGTGCGGTCGGGCTCTTCCGCCCGGATGAGATCCCCGTCGCGCTGGAGGTCTTCGATGGCGCGGTGGCCGGCTCGCCCGACTACCTCGCGCTCGGCGCCGAGCACGACGGCCGCCTCGCCGGCTGGATCTGCTGGGGTCCGACCCCCTGCACCCTCGGCACCTACGATCTCTACTGGATGGCGGTGGATCCGGCCGTGCATGGCGCCGGGGTGGGCACCGCGCTCATCCATGCCATGGAGCGCCGGCTGGCCGGCGTCGCCCGGCTGGTCGTCGTGGAGACGGCTGGGCGAGCCGAGTATGCCCCGACGCGGGCGTTCTACGAGGCCCGCGGCTATCGGGCGGCGTCCCGGATTCCGGATTTCTACGCGCCGGGGGACGATCAGGTCGTATATGTGAAGTACCTGTCGTCCGAGGCTGGGCTGGGATGACGCTGGAGTCGGACAGGTTCACCACGGAAACACGGAAGGCACGGAGGAGCAGCACGGAAAGCTTTCGTGGTGAATCCCGCAGCGCCGGTATCTGACGGAGGCAGTCATGGAAACCTGGCAGGAAGTGCTCAAGGCCAATTCGATCCGCTCACTGGACCTGCTCGCGGCCAAGTTCGGGCCCGAGCATTTCCCCGAGCTCGACCGCCTCCGCCAGGCGGCCGAGAACTTCGAGTTCCGCATCTCGCCGGCCATGGTCGAGCTGATCAAGTCGCCCGACGACCCGATCTGGCGGCAGTACGTGCCGACGGTCGAAGAGCTCGACATCCGGGACGGCATCGTCGACTCGCTCAACGAGGACGCCGACAGCCCGGTCCCCAACATCACCCATCGCTACCCCGACCGGGCGCTGTTCCTGGTCTCGCCGGTGTGCGCCAGCTACTGCCGGTTCTGCACCCGCCGGCGCAAGGTGGGCGACCCCGAGAAGATCCCGATGTCGCAGTTCGAGAGCGCCTTCCAGTATCTCGAGCAGCACACCGAGATCCGCGACGTCATCATGAGCGGCGGCGACCCGCTGCTGCTCAACGACCGGCGGCTCGAGGCCATTCTGACTCGGCTCCGCGCCATCCCGCACCTGGAGATCATCCGGATCGGGAGCCGGGTGCCGTGCCACCTGCCCGAGCGGATCACGCCCGAGCTGACCACCATGCTCCAGCGGTTCCACCCGCTGTTCATCAATACCCACTTCAACCATCCGGACGAGCTCACGCCTGCCGCGGTGGCGGGTCTCGGTCGCCTGGCCGACGCCGGCATTCCGCTCGGCTGCCAGACCGTCCTGCTCAAGGGTGTGAACGACGACCCGGACGTCATGAAGCTCCTGATGCAGCGGCTGCTCATGGCCCGGGTTCGGCCCTACTACATCTATATGGCCGACCAGGTGGCCGGCGCCGAGCACTTCCGGACCACGGTCCAGACCGGCATCCGGATCATGGAGGCGCTGCGGGGCTGGACCAGCGGCCTGGCCAACCCGCACTTCGTGATCGACGCGCCGGGCGGCGGCGGCAAGATCCCGCTGCTGCCCGAGTACGTCGTCAGCATGAGCGATGAGGAGGTCGTACTGCGCAACTTCCGGGGCCAGCAGTACGTCTACCGGCAGCCGCAGGAGGCCGGGGTCATCGAGCTCAAGAAGCCGAGGAAGCGGTCGGCCAAGCGGAGGAAAACGGCGTAGGGTCAGGGCAGTCCACCACAGTCACCCCAGTGGACGCGAAGGGGGCATGCTTCAGGGCATGCCCCCTTCGCGCTCCCTTCCGACCCTCCCCGCCCCGCCGCATATTGGTGCCATTCCAATCACAATCCGGACCCCCATGTCGTTCGCGCCGCGACCGCCAGCCGTTCTGCGCCCGACGCTCCGCCAGATGCCCGTGCTCATCGCGGCGGCCCTGGCGTGCGGCGGCACCGACCGGCAGGGCGGCAACTTCGTGAACATGTACGACAATGCCTTCAACGCGGCGGTCGTCCGGGTGCCGGTCGGGGGGCGGGTCAAGTGGATGAACGTCGGCAAGAACGTCCACAACGCCGTCGCAGCCGACCAAAGCTGGTCTACCAGCGGAGGGAAGGGTCCGGATCTGGCGCCCGGCACCGAGCACGACGTGAGCTTCACCAGTCCGGGCGTCTACCGCTACTACTGCACTTATCACGGCACCCGGGACGGCAAAGGGATGGCCGGCGTCGTGGTGGTGGGAGACGTCGAATACAGTCCCGGACCCAAGACCGGCCAGAAAGCCGTCGCCGATGCCAGCGGCTCGGTGCGCCGGGTGCCGCGCCAGTACCCCACGATCCAGTCGGCAGTGGACGCGGCCGATCCGGGTGACCTGGTCCTGATCGACCGCGGGGTGTACCACGAGGAGGTCACGGTCACCACGCCGTCGCTCACGCTTCGGGGTCTCGACCGCAACCAGACCATCATCGACGGCGACTTCGTGCGCGGCAACGGCGTGGCCGTGCTGGCCGACGGCGTGGCGATCGAGAACCTGACCGCGCGGAATGCCGTGCTCAACGGGTTCTTCTGGACTGGTGTCACCGGGTTCCGCGGCAGCTGGCTCACCGCATACAACAACGGCGACTACGGCATCTACGCCTTCGATGCCCGGGATGGGCTGTTCGAGCATTCGTATGCCTCGGGCTCGCCCGACTCCGGGTTCTACATCGGGGAGTGCTATCCCTGCCGCGTCGTCGTCCGCGACGTCACCGCCGAGAACAACGCCATCGGGTACTCGGGCACCAACTCCGGCGGCGATCTCTACGTGGTGAGCTCCGTCTGGCGCAACAACCGCTCGGGCCTGGTGCCGGCCTCCCTCGATCTGGAGCTGCGGCCTCCCCAGCGCGAGACGGTGATCGCGGCCAACCTGATCGTGGGCAACAGCAACCGCAGCGCGCCGGCGGCGGCGCTGCCGGCCATCGCGTACGGCAACGGTGTGCTGATCGGGGGCGGGCTCGGGAACGTGGTCGAGCGGAACGTGATCGCGGACCACGAACAGCACGGCATCCTCATCACGCCCATGTACGACCGCAACTGGTGGCCGGCCCACCAGAACGTAGTCCGGGAGAACCGCATCGCGCGGTCGGGCCGCGCCGATCTGGCCCTCGGTGGCCCCGGCAGCCTGGGCAACTGTTTCGCGGCCAACCAGTACGTCTCCGCGGCGCCGGCGGGGCTCGAGCTGTTCCATGGATGCGGCGGCCTGCGCCTGCCCCTCGGCTTCGATCCGCTGCCGCTGGTGTCCATCGTGGGCTATCGCGGGATGACCGTGGGCCGGCATGCGTTCCCCGACTGGCGGCACCAGCCGGTACCGCCGCCGCAAGCGGTGATGCCCAACGCGGCCACGGCCCCGGGACGGCCGGCCGTGCAGGTGTTCGATGGGCTCCACTTCGACGTGAGCCAGGCACAGCTGCCGGCGGGCGCGGAGGAAGCCCTGCGGCAAGCCGCGCCGAACATCAGGCCGATCGCGGCGCCGGGCCCGGCCTGGCGTCTGGCCGCCAGCGCCACCTTCTGGCTGCTTCCGATCCTGGGGCTCGCCTGGGCCACGCGAGGGCGGCGCCGGTTCATCCGGTTTGGACTCCGCGCGGTGGTGATCTACCTGGTCGTGCTGGTGGGAGCGGCGGTCGTGTATGGGAAGTTCTGATCCCGCAGAGGGACGCTGGACGAGCTCCATGCGGGGAGCGGCGCGACCGGTGAGCGGCATCTCCCGGCGGGAGCTGCTTCGGATCGGCGCCGG
>DASSMN010000441.1:0-6141 GCA_035688885.1 Gemmatimonadales bacterium | reverse complement strand
CGGTGGAGGAGCGGCAGCGTGAGCTGGCGTGGCGCCAGGAGGAGGTGGCGGAGCGGGCCGTCGAGCAGGACGCGCTGGGCGCCCGGCTCGCCGCGCAGGAGGCGTCGCAGGCCGCACGGGAGGCCGAGCTCCGCCGCCGCGAGAAGGAGGCGGAGCGCGCCGGGCGCCAGCAGGCGCGCGCCTACCTGCTGGAGGCGCGCCAGCTGGTGGAGCAGGCGCTGGGCGCGGCCCGGTCGGAAGCGGCCGCCACGGAGGCCCGCCGCATGGTGGAGCAGGGGATCCGGGAGCAGGCCGAGGAGCTGGAGCGGGCCGAGCCGACGGAGGCCGCCATCGGGCCCGAGCGCGAGGGGGAGATCGCCGTCGGCGATCGGGTGCGCCTCGCGACCGGCGGGGCGGGGCAGGTGCTCGAGCGCCGGGCCGACGGCAAGCTGGTGGTGGCGATGGGCGCGATGAAGATCGTGGTCGACCCGGAGCAGGCGACCCGAACGGCGGGGGGTCGAGCCGCAACCGAGCACGTCGCACCTCCCCTGCCTTCGACGCCGTCCGAGCCGTCCTCGCTCGAGGTCGATCTCCGCGGCATGACCGGCGACGAGGCGGAGCAGGCCACGGTGGCGGCGGTGGACGCCGCCGTGCTGGCGGAGCAGCCCTACCTTCGCATCATTCACGGCATGGGTACCGGCGTCGTGCGAGAGCGGGTGCGCCGCGTGGTATCGAGCGACCGGCGGGTGGCGCGCTACGGCTTCGCCCCCCGCAATCAGGGCGGCACCGGTGTCACCATCGTGGAGTTCTCGGCGTGAGCATGATCCCCGACGAGGTGGTCGATCAGGTGCGCGACAGCGCCGACCTGGTGGGAATCATCGGCGAATCCGTCGAGCTCAAGCGGACCGGCTCGGACTACCGGGGCGCGTGCCCGTTCCACGGCGGCACTCACCGCAACTTCGCCGTGATTCCGAAGAAGGGTCGCTACTACTGCTTCGTGTGCCACGAGAGCGGTGACGTGTTCTCGTGGTTCATGAAGCGGGTGGGCATGGACTACCCGACCGCGGTGCGCGAGGTGGCGCGCCGGACCGGTATCACGATTCCCGAGCGGGCCAGCCGTGCGGGCCCCGACCCGCACGAGCCGCTGTTCAGCGCGGTGGCGGTGGCGCAGGACTGGTTCACCCGGCAGCTGCTCGAGCGCGATGAGGCCAAGGCCGCCCGCGAGTATCTGGAGGGCCGCGAGGTCGTGCTCGAGACGGCCGCCCTGCATGGGCTGGGCTACGCGCCGCCGGGCAAGGCGTTCCTCGAGGCGATGCGGTCCCTGGGGATCGAGGAGCCGGTGCTGCTCGAGGCGGGCCTCGCCGCGCGACGGGACGACGGCGCGGTGATCGCGCGGTTTCGATCTCGGCTCCTGTTCCCGATCCACGACCTGCGCGGGCGCGCCGTCGGATTCGGCGGTCGGCTGCTCGGCCCTGGCGAGCCCAAGTATCTCAACTCGCCCGAGAACGCCATCTTCCACAAGGGCCGCCAGCTCTACAACCTGCACCAGGCCAAGGGCGCGATCCGGAAGGAAGAGACGGTCATTCTGGTCGAAGGCTACTTCGACGTGCTGCGGCTGGTGCTGGCCGGCATCGAGCACGTGGTCGCTCCACTCGGCACCGCGCTGACGGCGGACCAGGCAACCTTGCTGCGGCGGTTCGCGCCCGTCGCCGTGCTCCTCTACGACAGCGATCAGGCCGGACTCCGTGCCACGTTCCGGGCCGGCGACGAGCTGTTGCGCCACGGCGTCCGGGTGCGGGTGGCCACCATGCCGGCCGGCGAGGATCCGGACACCCTGGTCCGGCGCGGCGGCGCCGCGGCGCTGGAGCCGTTGCTGCACGACGCGATGGACCTGCTCGAGCGAAAGCTGCAGCTGCTGGAGCAGAAAGGCTGGTTCGAGGGCGTGGACCACCAGCGCGAGGCGCTCGATCGGCTGCTGCCCACCATCCGCGCGGCGGCCGATCCGATCACCCGCGATCTCTATCTCAAGGAAGTGTCGGCGCGCACCGGCGTGAGCCGCGAGGTCCTGCTGCAGCAGGTCACCGCGCGGGTGGACCCGGTGGCTGGCGGGGCGCGGGAAGGCGCGCCGATGGGGGGTCCGTCCCGGTGGGGCCAGGAGCAGGCCGCAGCACGGCCCACTCGCGGGCCCGCGCGGCGCCGCAGCGTGGATGCCGGCGAGCGTGACCTGCTGCGGGTGTTGATGAAGGACCCCGGCTGGATTCCGCGGGCCGCCGCGGAAGTGCCGCCGGATCGGTTCGAGCTGGCGCCCTTCCGCGAAGTGTACGAAGCGCTGCTGCGCAGTCCCGAAAACGCCGGCTCCCAAATATTCTTGGAACAGCTGTCTCCGTCGGCGCGGAAGGCGTGGACCTGGCTGGACAGCTTCGAGGCGAAGTACGGGAGCCCGGATCTCGACCGGATGTACGTGGATGCGTGCAGCGCGCTCGAGGTTCGGCCGCTGCGCCGCCAGCTGGCCGAGCTCAACCGGCGGCTGCGGGAGCCCGACCTGGCCATGACCGAGGCGTACGACACCCTGATGGGCGACCGCGCCCGACTCAAGCGGGAGATCGCCGAGCGATTTCCCGAAGAGCTGCTGAAACGATCGATGCGAAGAGGCGATGTCGATGCACGCTGATCTGGTCAAACTGCTCGACCTGCAGTCCAAGGATTCCGCGGTGGCCGAGCTGGACGCGCGAATGCGGGAGCTCGACCAGGAGTCGGCCGTGCTCGATCAGGCCATCCAGCGGGCGCGCGACGCGCTCGACGCGGCCCGCCGGGCTGCGGCGGAGGGAGCGCGGCGGCGCGACGAGATCGAGGCTCGGGTGGAGAGCTACCGGACGCTCCAGAACCGCCGGGTCCAGCGGCTCGAGACGGTGCGCAACCCGAAGGAAGCCTCGACCCTGATGGCGGAGCTCGAGCTGGCCCGTTCGGTCATCGCCAAGGAAGAGGCCGACTGGGTTCGCGGAGCCGAAGCGGTTACGGCGCTCGAGCGGAAGGTGCACGAAGAAGAGAACAAGGTCGCGGCGGCCGACCTGGAGCAGGCGCCCGAGCGGGCCCGGCTCGCGGAGCGGCGCCATCAACTCGAAGCCGAGCGGGACGCCGCGCTGCTCGCGCGGGAGGCCAGCGCGGAGCAGATCGACAAGCCGCTGCGCACCCGATACGACCGGCTGCGCCGGTCCCGCTCGCGCGACGTGGTGGTGCCGCTCGTGGGGGGGACCTGCGGCGCCTGCCACACGTCGGTTCCGCTCAACCGGCGGAGCCAGATCCGGAGCGGGGCCATCCTGGACGGCTGCGAAGGGTGCGGCGCGATCCTGTACCCGCCTGACGGAACGGGGTCGGCATGACCGGCATGACGGGCGAGTATTCTCCGGCCGTGAACGTGTTCCCCTCTCCGATCCTGCGCTGGGTGGTCTCGCCCCGGCCCGATCCGGCGGAGGTGAGTCGGCTGGCCGGGCAGCTCGGCATTCCCACCGCGCTCGCCGCCCTGCTGGTGCAGCGCGGGCAAGGCAACGACGCCGATGCGCGGGGGTTCCTCCGCCCCTCGGTCATGGCCCTCACCGATGCGAACGCCATTGCCGGCATGGCCGAGGCGGTGGAGGCCATCGCCTGCACCATCCGCGCGGGCGGCACCATCATGGTCCACGGCGATTACGACGTGGACGGCCAGTGCGCCACGGCGCTCCTGACCCGGGCCCTCCGCGCCGCAGGGGCCGACGTGGTCGGTTTCGTCCCCCATCGGCTGCGTGACGGGTACGACTTCGGCCCTGCGGGGCTGGCGGCGGCCCAGCGGCTGGGGGTGTCGCTGGTGATCACCTGCGACTGCGGCATCACCGCCGTGGACACGGCGCGGGCCGCGCAGGCCGCCGGTATCGGCGTGGTGATCACCGATCACCATCTCCCCGGGCCCGAGCTGCCGCCGGCGCTCGCGGTGGTCGATCCGCAGCGCCAGGACGATCGCTCCGATGCTCGCGGGCTGTGCGGCACCGGTCTGGCGTTCAAGCTGGTCCAGGCCCTGGTGCCCGCGCTGGGCCTGCCGCCCAACCTTCCCTATCACCTGCTGGACCTGGTGGCGCTGGCCACGGTGGCCGACGTCGTCCCGCTCACCGGCGAGAACCGGATTCTGGTGCGGCACGGTCTCCGGCTGCTGAGCGAAAGCCGCTGGCCCGGGTTGCGGGCCCTGATCGCCGCCGCGGGGCTCGCCGGCCGGGAGCTCCGCGCCGGCCACCTGGGCTATGTCCTGGGTCCGCGGCTCAACGCCGCCGGCCGCATCGGCGACGCGGCCGATGGGCTCCGGCTGCTGTTGAGCGACCAGCCCGACGAGGCGGCCGAGCTGGCGCGCCGGCTCGAGGGGCTCAATGTCGAGCGGCAGTCGCTCGATCATCGCATGCTCGACGAAGCGCTGGCCCAGGTGGAGCAGGTCTGCGACCCCGAGCGCGATGCCGGCTTCGTCCTCGCCGCGGAGGGCTGGCACCCGGGGGTGGTCGGGATCGTGGCGTCGCGGCTGGTCGAGCGCTACGGCCGGCCGACCTTCCTGATCGCGTTCGATGGCGACATCGGCAAGGGCTCGGGGCGCAGCATCTCGCGGTTCGATCTCCACGCCGCCCTGCAGGGCTGCGGTGACCTGCTCGAGCGCTTCGGCGGCCATCAGATGGCGGCCGGCCTCACGATCCGTCGCGACCGCCTCGACGAGTTCCGTGAACGGTTCGCGGCCATTGCCCGGGAAGTGCTGGGGCCGGACGATCTGGGGCCGGAGCAGCGGGTGGATCTTGAGCTGGGGCTGCACGAGGCCACGCGGGAGCTCGAGCGGATGTGCCGCCATCTGGAGCCGTGCGGGTCGGGCAATGCGAGCCCGGTGTTCGGCGTGCGCGGCGTTCGCCTCACCGGACGCTCGCGGGTGGGCAACGGCCATCTCAAGGGCACGCTCGATGATGGGGCCACGCGGCTCAGCGCCATCGGCTTCCAGTGGGCGGACCGGGTGCCCTGGTTGAACGATGGGCTGGTGGACGCGGCGTTCCGCCTCGAGTCCAACGAGTGGAACGGCTACTCGACGCTGCAGGCGCGGCTGTGCGCACTCGCGCCGCACGTCCCGACGTGACGCTCCCGAGCCACCGGCGCACGCGAGCCCCGCATTCCGAGCGCGGCAGGGGACCCGGGCGGGGAGTGGCTCCAGCCATTCCCGGGCAGGGCCTCCCGCTGCGCTCGGGATGAACAGCCGACCGTGCGCATCGTCGCCGGCCAGTTCGGCGGCCGCCGCCTGACCATCCCGCGGGACACTCGCGTACGACCCACCGCCGACCGGGTGCGCGAAGCCTGGATGAGCATTCTGGCCGACGCCCTCCCGGGCGCCCGGGTGCTGGATCTGTATGCCGGCAGCGGGGCCCTTGGTTTGGAGGCGCTGTCGCGCGGGGCCGCCAGCGCCGACTTCGTCGAGCTCAACCCTCCGTCGCTTCGGGCGCTCGAGGCCAACGTGGCCGCCCTGGACGTCGGCGGACGGGCTCGGATCCACCGGGCCGACGCCCTGCGCTTTGCCGAGCGGCTGACCGTCGGCGCCTACGACGTCGCCTTCGCCGACCCCCCATACAACCGGGACGATGCGGCCCGGCTGGTGGCGCTCTTCCGCCAAACCCCGTTCGCGCGCATTCTTTCCGTCGAGCACCGCGCGGCCGAGCGGCTGGAGGGGGATTCGACCCGCCGGTACGGCGACACCGCTCTCACCTTCTGCCACGCCCCATGACACGCATCGCGATCTACCCGGGCTCGTTCGATCCGCCGACGAAGGGCCACGAGGACCTGGTGCGCCGGAGTCTGGCCCTGGCCGACCGCGTGATCGTCGCCGTGGCGGTCAACCCCTCCAAGCAGCCGCTGTTCCCGGTGGAGCAGCGGCTGGCCATGCTGCGGGCCACGGTCGGTGACGAGCCGCGGGTGAGCTTCGAGTCATTCGAGGGGCTGCTGGCGGAGTTCGCGCGCAAGGTGGGCGCCTCCATGGTGGTGCGCGGCCTCCGAGCGGTGAGCGACTTCGAGTATGAGACCCAGATGGCGCTGATGAATCGCCGGCTTCACCCCAGCCTGGAGACGGTCTTTCTGGTGCCCGCGCTGGACCTCACCTACCTGAGCTCGAGCCTGGTG
>DASSMN010000378.1:0-3430 GCA_035688885.1 Gemmatimonadales bacterium | reverse complement strand
CCCGTTCCTGTTTGCGAGCGACAGCAATCTGGCCGTGGCGCGGCAGTACGGGGCCCTGGCTACCCACCCCGGGCTGACCAATCGCAACCTCTTCGTGGTTGGGCCGGACGGGAAGATCACCTATCGGGCGATTCCGTTCCGGGAGATCGATCCGACGGCGTACAAGGAGCTGGGCAAGGCGGTGGCGATGGGGAAGTGAGGGGGCTGAAAAGCTGAGAAATCGGCCTGACCTGCCGCCGAGAGGTCGGGCCTCTCGGCGGCGGATCGCAGTCAGCGGATCTCGCACTCCCCTCCCCGCGAGGCCACCACCACGCCCTGCGCATTCAGGATCTCGGCCACGACGTCGGCGCCGGGCCGGGCCCGCACGAACGATCCCGCGATCGCCGTCGCGCCGGCACGGATGTCTGCCCGATTGCTGTCGAAGTCGAACTCCACCTCGCCGCCGACGGCGCGCCGCAACCCCGTCGTCGCGGTTCCGCCGGCCGCACGCACGCGGCCCCGGAAGAGCCCGGTCCGCGGACTCAGATTGCGCCCGTCGACCGAGATCTTCGACCGATTGTCGCGCCGCTCGCAGCGGAGCCGAAGAGCGCCGGTGAGCGCCTCGGCGGTCGCCGCCTGAAGCTGGGACTCGGCCGAGGACGGCGCCAACGGGCCCGAGTCGTCGCCGGCGCACGCGCCCAGCCCGCCCACCATCGCCGCGACCAGCATCCCGCCCAGCAGGTAGTGCTTCGTCATCGCTTCATCTCCTCGTGAGGTGTCAGAGTGATCCGGTCAGGCGCGCGTTGCCGCGCCCGCGAGGAGGCAAAGCAAGTGGTGCGCCTTCTTGCACCACCACGTCAAAGCATTGACCTACAAGCAGTTGGCGACCAGGCAGCGGGCGGGGATTGAACGCGGCGTTACAGGTGGAACAAAACGATGCGGGACGCTGCGAGGGACTTCGATGATCCAGCCCTCGCTCCTGCGGCGGTCAGCGGAAGCCACGAAGGGCACGAAGGACACGAAGAAAAAGCAAGGGATTTGTGGGGGTGCACCCCCACCATCACGCCTTTCTTCATGTCCTTCGTGTGCCGTCGTGTCCTTCGTGTGAACTGGCCGCACAATGCCCGCTTAGCGAACCGAGCCCAGCCTCACGGCGCGACGATCGACGGATACACCGCCTCGAACCGGGCGTGAACCTGGGCGGCGGTGAGGATGTGCCCCTGCTTCTGGGCCTCGTCTGCCACGGTGAACCCGAACCGCGACGCCCGCATCCGCTGAGCCGGCGTGCCGTGATGTCCCGGGGTGGTGAAGGCGCAGTCACCTGCCTGGAAGAAGACCTGGAGGAACTCCGCCACCCGCTTCTTGTTCAGCGCCGCGCCGCGCTTGTGGGTCAGGTAGTACCCGGCGAACGCGTCGGCCATCAGCTCGTTGTGCCGGGTCAGCTCGGCGTCGTCCACGGTGGCCGGGTCGGCGCCGGGCGGCAGCTCGTCGAAGTAATTCCGCTCGAACTGGATATGGTGGCCGAATTCGTGGGCGAAGATCGCCTCGGGCGCCACATCGTTGAAGCCGATCGCATTGTACGCGTCGAGTACCCCGTCGCCCATCACGATCTTGTCGGGGATCCCGAGACCGGGCGCCGAGATCGCGAAGGCATTGAAGGTGAACAGGGGATGGTTGCCGCCGTTGGTCGTCGGCTCGGTTTCGATCACGTTCTGCACGTCGGCGGCCCAGGCTTCCGCGGTGGCGGCGTCCAGCCCCAGGAAGGCCGGGTGCTCGTAGGTGGGCACCGTCCGAGTGGGATCCGCCAGCATCGTGCCGTGCATGGCCAGCACCTGGATGTCGGCCGACTGGATGTCCCAGAACCTCTTCACGTCCCGCTCGACCTTGGTCATCCGCTGGGTGTAGCTGCCGTCGTACCCGAAGAAGGTCTGCCGGTTCCGAGTCTGGAACAGGAGCGCATCATAAGTGGGGACGGCATCGGCGAAGCGATTGAGCAAGAGGATGAGCGAGGGGAGGGGGATCTCGAAGGCGCGGGTGAGAAAGTATTGTACGAACGGTGTATTGTCGTCGCAGGTGGTGGGGACGACCGCCCGGCCCGGGATCGTCAGGTCGCTGACCCGCACGCCCCGGGGGAGCTGGTGCAGCTTGGCACCACGGGTGAACTTGGGCTGCTGCTTCTGGACGGTGCCCAGTGAGGGACCAGTGGGCTCGTTCTTCTGGTCCTGGTCTTGACACGCGGTGACCGCCAGCGCGACCGCGAGGCCTGCCGTCAACAGGACATTCCTTCTCATATGCGAATCTCCGGCCTGAATTGGATTACACGCTGACCTGCGGAATGAAACGCGGGGCACGAGCGACCCCCAGTGTAGGCGAGGGGTTGGCGAGTGGCAAGGGTAAGGCCGATCCAACAGGCTCGATCGTCCCAGAGTCGACCGACGCATGTGGCAGCAGCTTTGTTTCATCTCATGACGGCCTTCGATCTGATCATCTTCGATTGCGACGGCGTCCTCGTGGACAGCGAGCCCATCACCAACCGGGTGTTCCGCGACATGCTCCGCGAGCTCGGCGCGGCGGTCACGCTGGACGACATGCACCAGCGCTTTCTGGGATACTCGATGGCCCATTGCCTCGGCGTCGCGCGCGAAGTGCTCGGACGCGACGTGCCCGCCGATTTCGAGGACCGCTACCGGGAGCGGACCACCGCCGCCCTCGTGGCGGAGCTGCAGCCGGTGCCCGGGATCGAGGCCGTGCTCGACGCACTCGCCCTGCCGAGCTGCGTCGCCTCGAGCGGCGATCATCGGAAGATGCGCACCACGCTGGGGCTCACCGGCCTGCTGCCGCGATTCGAAGGGCGGCTCTTCAGCGTCACCCAGGTCGCCAGGGGCAAGCCGGCGCCGGACGTCTTTCTCTTCGCCGCGCAGCAGATGGGCGCCGCGCCGGAGCGCACGGCGGTGGTGGAGGACACACCCGTGGGAGTGACGGCGGGGAGAGCGGCGGGGATGACGGTGTTCGGCTACGCCGGCCGGACGCCGGCGACTCGGCTCAGCGAGGCCGGAGCGTCGGCGGTGTTCAGCCGGATGAGCGAGCTGCCCGGTCTGCTGTCAGGACCGCCCCCGCCCCCATCAGGTCGAGGCTGACGCAGCCCCATGGGTACCACCCCAGACGGCCGAGGCGGTCAGCACTGCCTTGGGGCTCATCTTGAGGAAGGTAAGGCGCCCGCAGAGATTTCCGTATCGCCTCCTGAGGCCCTCTCTCGTGGACACGCCGGCCCTGCTCCAGTCGGGACTCGCCGACCGCTATACGCTCGAGCGCGAGCTCGGGCGGGGCGGCATGGCCGTGGTCTACCTGGTTCGGGACCTCAAGCACGACCGTCCGGTGGCGCTCAAGGTCCTGCTGCCGGAGCTGGCCGCCTCGCTCGGGGCCGAGCGATTCCAGCGGGAGATCCGCCTCG
>DASSMN010000101.1:0-7724 GCA_035688885.1 Gemmatimonadales bacterium | reverse complement strand
GAGCGAGTCATCCAGCCGAGTGCGCGAACGAACCACGATGGCGAAGTAGCTGGGGAACGCCGCCAGCGCACCGAGCACCAGCGCGCTCATGGGAGAGATGAACCCCGCTGCCGGCGTGATGGCGACCAGCCCGATAACGATACCGGTGGCGCCGCCCACCGCCGTCGCCCGGCCGGTGCGGAAGTAATCGAGCAGCACCCAGACGACCAGGGTGGCCATGGGGGCCAGGAACGTGTTGGTGAAGGCGAGCCCGGCGAGCTCGTTGGCGGCCAACGCGCTCCCGCCGTTGAACCCGAACCAGCCAAACCACAGCAGGCCGGCCCCGAGCAGCACGAAGGGCACGTTGTGGGGAAGAATGGCCTGGCGCCCGTAGTCCTTGCGCTCGCCCAGCACCAGCGCCGCCACCAGCGCGGAGACACCGGCATTGATGTGCACCACCGTACCGCCGGCGAAATCGAGAACGCCGCGGCTCATGAGCCATCCGCCGCCCCACACCCAGTGGGCGACGGGGGCGTACACGAACACGGTCCAGAGGGCGATGAACGCCAGGTACGGGCCGAACCGCATCCGTTCCACGACCGCCCCCGAGATAAGCGCGGCCGTGATGATCGCGAAGGTTCCCTGGTAGGCCATGAACAGGACGTGCGGAATGGTGCCCTTGGCCTCGGTGCCGACCCCGGCCAGCAGCGCGTTGGTGGTTCCCCCGATCCACGCGTTCCCGTCGGCGAAGGCAAGGCTGTAGGCCAGCAGCGCCCACACGCAGCCGACGACGCCCAGGGCGGCAAAGCTCATCATCATGGTGTTGAGCGAGTTCTTGGAGCGGACCAGGCCGCCATAGAAGAACGCGAGCGCCGGCGTCATGAGCAGCACCAGCGCGGTGGAGACAAGCATCCAGGCGGTGTCCGCGGGCACTACGGTGGGCGCGGGAGCCTGGAGCGCCAGCAGGAGCGGAGAAAGGGTCACCGGGGGGATCCTGGCGTTGAGGTTCGAGGGCGCCGCGGTGGCGCCACCAGAGAGTGTATGGGAGCGGGCGGCCCGGCGCAAGAGGGATGTGTCCAGATTTATGCATATTCTGCACAATTAGGGAGACACTTTTGCCAAATCCAATCACTTTGTGGCACTTTGTAGGCTATACGGTGCAGATTGTGCCTGGGTCCGGTGACCCGTAGTGCCTCTCCGAGTGGAGGCCTAACTAGTGATTGCGGCGCGAGTTGCTTCCCGGAGGCCCGGTCGGGTCAGACTCAGGAGAGGTGGTGATCGGATCGTCGAGGGCGGACGGGCGGAGGAGGTCATGCGAGCCGACAGGGGACTTGGAGGGCGGCTGGTGCGCGACCGGGAGTAGCAGCGGGGGGGCTAGCTCATCTCCCGCACGCGAACGGTCGTGCCCCACGGGTCGGTCGCGGTTCCGTTCCCTGCTCCGGGGGTGACCGGGGCACCGGTCGCGGCGATACTCGCGAGCGCGGCCTCCACGTCACTCGCCGCAGGCAGCAGGATCTCCCACTCGAGCAGCCGCGCGTCGTGCTCACGGGCGGGAAGCGCTCCGGCGGCCCAGGTGTTGGTGCCCAGGTGATGATGATACCCGCCAGCCGAGAGAAACAGGGCGCCGGGGTAACTCCATACCACCTGGTCGAGGCCCAATCCGGCATGATAGAACGCGGCAGCGCGTTGGAGATCGCCCACGAACAGGTGGACATGGCCGATGACGGTTCCGGGCGGGAGGCCGGTCCAGGGCTCGGACCCGGCAACGCTCAGCAAGTCGTCCACGTCGAGCGGCTCGGTAGCCATGACCAGCTGGCGCTGTTCACGCCGCCACTGGGCTCGCGGACGGTCGGCGTAGACCTCGATTCCGAGACCATCAGGATCGGTCAGATAGATGGCCTCGCTCACGAGGTGATCCGACATGCCGGCGCGCTCGCCCAGCCCGGCCAGGTGCCTGACGAAACGCCCTAGCGAAGCCCGGTCGGGCAGCAGGATGGCGTAGTGATAGAGCCCCAGGCGTCCGCGCCGAGGCACCGGCTGCGCGCCGGCCCGCTCGTGCAGCTCGATCAGCGGGCGATCCCCACCACTGGCGCCCAGTCGGGCCACGCCGTTCCGCTGGTCCAGCACCTCGACGCCCAGCACGCGGCGGTACCACTCGAGCGAGCGTGGCAGGTCCGCCACCTGGAGACGAACGGTGCCCAACCTGAGGTCGGCCGGCAGGCGATAGCCTGGCGGGACTATACCGTAGGATTGCTCCATCCAGCCTCCGTCGCCTCGCGCGCCGCCTCCATGGCAGCCCGCGCGTCCTCGTCGATCTTAGGTGGCTTGACCGCCCGATGCCAGCCACCCGGCCAGCCGGCCGCTCGTGCCTGTGACCGAAACCACGGTCGGCTCGAGCCCCTTCGATCTAGGCTTCGCCGTAACAGGAGGCTCGCATGTCGGATTGGGGACAGGGAATACACGCGGACACGGTCAGCGCCGGACTGCTGATCGGGCGACTGGTCATTGGCTTGGGCATGGCGGCGCACGGCGCCCAGAAGCTGTTCGGGTGGTTCGGCGGCAAGGGGCTGGCCGGGACCGCCGGCTACTTCGAGTCGCTCGGCTTCCGGCCGGGCCGGGTATTCGCCATCCTGGCGGGTCTCGGTGAGTTCACCAGCGGGCTGCTCGTTGCCCTGGGCCTGCTGGGCCCCGTCGGGCCGGCCTTGATGATGGCCGTGATGATAGTGGCGGCCGCGCAGAGCTGGGCCAAAGGCTTCTTCGCGATGAACGGCGGGATCGAGCTGCCCCTGCTGTACGCCTCGGCCGCGCTGGCACTCTCGTTCATCGGGCCGGGCCGCTTTTCCCTTGATGCGGCGCTCGGCATTGCGCCGTGGTCCAATCTCAAGCTGGTGGCGGTGGCGGTTGGGGTGGCCGTGGCGGGGGCCGTGGGGTCGCTGGCGGTGCGGCGTCCGGCCACGGCTCCCCGCTGATTCGGATTCCGTTCCGAGCAGGACCCGGTGGATGCGGTTCGCACCACAAACGAAAGTCGCCGGTACTGCTGGACCCGGGATCCACCTGACGCCACGACGGCAGGCGGCCGAATCCAGCAATACCGACGACGATCTTCCCTACCCTGCGCCGCGGCTCGCGGCACAACTACAAGCGACGTTTCACCCGCACTCGCTGAAGCCGCAGACGTGGCACTTCATGCAGCCTTCGGCGAACTCCAGCTGTGAGCCGCAGTCGGGGCAGGCGCCCGACAGCGTCTCCTGCATGCCGCCGAACACCATCTGCTCTCCGCTCGCGGTGCTATAGGCCACGTGCGGCGCCGCCACTGACGCGTCCTCCACCTGAGCCGCACTGCTGCCCGGCAACAGCTCCTGCTGGATGCCCTGCTTCTCCTGCATCCACCGTTCGATGGCGATGCCGACCGCATCGGGCACCGACAGGATCTTGTTGGGGCCGAGACCGATCACCCGATCGGAGCTGATGCCGCGGAGCTGGCGGTAGATCTCCTTCATGGGGATGCCCGACCGCAGCGCCAGGCTGATCAGGCGCCCCAGCGCTTCGACGTCGGCCATGAGCGCACCACCCGCTTTGCCGAGGCTCATGAAGACCTCGAACGGCTGCCCGCGATCGTCCTCGGTAATGGTGACGTACAGGGTGCCGAGCGGGGTCTCGAGCCGGCGGGTGGCGCCGCGCAGCAGCTCGGGGCGGGAGCGCTTCTGGCGACGCTGCAGGTTTTCGGCCTCGAGGTCGTGCACCATGCGCCGCAGTCGGTCGTTCTCGGCCTCGAGCTCGGCGAGCTGGCCCTTGAGCTCCGAGACAGCCGCCAGAGCGGCCCGATCACCTGACGCGGCGGCGACCCCGGCGAGCTGGGCCAGATCGGCGCGGGCCTCCGCCTTGCCGCTGGAGGTGGCCTGCTCCTGCACCTTCTTGGCGGTGGTGCCGGTGCTCAGCACCTGCATGTCCCGGCTGCCATCACGATAGACCGTGACACCCTTGCAGTTGAGGTGGTAGGCGAGGCGATAGATCTCCTCGACGTACTCTTCGCTGGCGTCGTTGGCGAAGTTGCAGGTCTTCGAGATGGCGCTGTCGTTGTGCTCCTGGAACGCCGCCTGCATCCGGATGTGCCATTCGGGCTTGATGTGGTTGGCGGTGACGAACACGCGCTGCCACTTCTCCGGCACTTCGGGGAACGCGATGTGTCCCGCCTCCGCGATCCGCCGCATCAAGTCCTCGGAGTACCACCCCTCCTGCCGGGCGATGGCGACGAAGTCCTCGTTCACGTCGGGCATGAGCACGCCGGCCTGGTTCCGCATGAACGCCACCGCGAACAGCGGCTCGATGCCCGAGCTGCAGCCGGCGATGATCGAGATGGTGCCGGTCGGCGCGACGGTGGTGACGTTGCAGTTCCGGAGCCGGCGCATGGGGCGGACGCGCTCGCCCTTGGGCCCGCGGGCCGCGGTCTGATCGGGGCCCCAGATGCTGCGCTCCCATTCGGTGAACACGCCCCGCTCCCTGGCCAGCCGCTCGCTCTCGACCTTGGCCTCGTCGTCCACGAACTGCTGAATCTTCCGGCCCAGGTCCACCCCTTCGTCCGAGTCGTACGGGATGCCGAGCTTGATGAACACGTCGGCCAGCCCCATCACGCCCAGGCCGATCCGGCGGATCCGCTGCGCCAGCTCGGTGATCTCGGGGAGAGGGTATTGGTTGGCGTCGATCACGTTCTCGAGGAAGTGGGTCGAGAGGTGGACCACCTTGCGGAGGGCGTCCCAATCGATTCGCCCATCGCTCACGAATACGCCCAGGTTGATCGAGCCGAGATTGCAGACGTCGTACGGCAGGAGGGGCTGCTCGCCGCAGGGATTGGTCGCTTCGTAGGAGCCGAGGTGCGGGACCGGATTGTAATAGTTGGCCTTGTCGATGAAGAACACGCCCGGCTCGCCGGTTTTCCAGGCGCCGTGGATGATCTTGTTCCACACCTCGCGCGCGGGCAGCTGGCCCACGACCTTGCCGGTCTTGGGGTGCTTGAGGTCGTACATCCCGTCGGCCTCGACCGCCTCCATGAACGCATCGGTGACCGCGACCGAGATGTTGAAGTTGGTGATCTTGGTCGTGTCGTCCTTGCAGGTAACGAACTCGAGGATGTCGGGATGATCCACCCGCAGGATGCCCATGTTGGCGCCCCGCCGGGTGCCGCCCTGCTTCACCACGTCGGTCGAGGCGTCGAACAGGCTCATGAACGACACCGGGCCGGAGGCCACCCCCATCGTGCTCCGGACGATGTCGTTCTTGGGCCGCAGGCGGGAGAAGCTGAACCCGGTACCGCCGCCGCTCTGATGGACCAGGGCCATGGCCCGGAGCGTGTCGTAGATCCCGCTCTTGCCGTTGGAGAGCGCGTCGTCCACCGGCAGCACGAAGCAGGCGCTCAGCTGGCCGAGCGGCCGGCCGGCATTCATCAGGGTGGGCGAGTTGGGCACGAACTGCCGCTTGGCCATGAGTCCGTAGAACTGCTGGGTCAGCTCCTCCACGGTCGCGACCGCCACGCCGTAGCGGCGGTCGGCCTCCGCGATCGTCCGTGCCACGCGCCAGAACAGGTCCTCGGGCGACTCGACCGGCTTCCCGGTGTCGTCCTTGATGAGATACCGCTTTTCCAGGACCGTAATGGCGTTGGGCGACAGCGAAAGCGCGTCCCGTGGGGTGGACGGATTCATGGAGCTCCCCGCAAGCGAATGTATGGAAGAGAAAGGAGTGCAGAGCCTGCACTACGGAACCAGTCGAGCCCAGGGTCCAGCCTAGTGCCGAGCATCCCCGCCAACCTGCCCCGCGACGTACGCGTTCGACGTTCAGCACCACCAGCAGCAGAAACGGATGGCCAAACTAGGCCAACCACAGAAGCGGCACAATAGCGGGGAAAAATCGCGTAACTGCGTGCGATGGGTGTTCCCACATCACAAATATAACCTTATGTGCATGTGTGGATTGCGTGGATAGGTTGTGGTGTGGAAAGGGGGAAAGGTGGTGGGAGCTGATCGGCCTACCCGCCCTCTCGGCTTACCCGCTCATCCCCGTTCCATCGCCGCTCAGCAAAGGATAGCGCCCCGTCCGGTGCGCCCGCGCCTGCTGGACGTAGTGGGTCCAGGTCTCGGTGATCCGCTGGGCGAGTGAGGCGTCCACGGTCCGGACGATCCGGCCGGGCACCCCCATGACCAGCGATCCGGGAGGCACCTTCATGCCTTCCGGGATCACGGCGCCCGCGGCGACCACACTGCCGGTCCCGATCGTCACGTGGTTGAGCAGTACGCTGCCCATGCCGATGAGGCATTCGTCTTCCACGGTGCAACCGTGGAGAATGACGCGGTGGCCCACCCCGACGCGACGCCCGATCGTGCACGGCGCGTCATCGTCCACGTGGGCGATCGTGCCGTCCTGGAGACAGGTCTCGGCACCGACGGTGATGGGGGCCATGTCGGCTCGGAGCACTGCGCCGTACCACACGCTCGCATCGGGCCCGAGGGTGACGTCCCCCATGACGGCGGCGCCCGGCGCGATGAACGCCGTAGGGTGGATGGCGCCGCTCACTTGGGGGCGGGCGGGAACAGCATCTGAGTCCAGGCCTCGACGGGCGATCCGTCCTTGAGGGCCGGATGCCAGGTCATGCTCCATACGAAGTTCCGCACCGCCCGCTCGAACCCGGGATCGTTGGAAGGGCGGAGCCGACTCACGTCCACGGTCCGGCCTTCGGTGGAGACCTTCACCCACAACAGGGAGGCTCGCGGGGTCTCGGTTGCGTCATCGGGCACCGGCACGAACGGCGGGTTGACCGGCTTGGGCCGTTCGTCGAAGCAGGAACCGTCGGAGTTATAGCCCGGACCAGGGTCGCACCGGCCCGCGGCGCGGGTCACTATACGCTCGCGCCGCGGCAGCTCGGGTGAGCCCAGGGGGGAGAGCTGAGGGTTGAGCTCGGTAATCTCGCCGGGACGGACGACGATGGTGTCCGAGTAGAAATTGAACCGCGGCGCCGACACGGCGACCGCGTGCGGCCCGGGCTGAAGCCGGGTCATCGGCTCCGTCACCGGCTTCTCGTCGATCATGACGGTGGATCCGCGGGGCAAGCCCACGACGCGGATGCCGCCGCTGTCACCGGCCGTCACGTCAGGAGTGCCGGCGGCGGGCGTCGTGCTATCGCCCGACGGAGGCGCCGGCGTTGGTGGCGGAGCCGGGGTGGGCGCGGCGGTGCCGCGCGTGCCGGCGCTCGCCGCGGCGGCGGTGCGGCGCGCGCTGTCGGCCGCCAACGAGGGCGTCCGCGCCGCCGTGGTGTCGCGCCGGGAGGCGGTGTCGGGCGCCGCCGCGGCAGAGTCCGGATTCTCGCTGGCGGGGAGAAAGCCGTGCGACTTGTAGTAGTAGAAGGCGCCGCCCCCGCCGCCCACTATCGCCAGCACCAGCCAGAGCCAGCCCCAGGAGGAGCCGGACCCGCCGCGCATCGCGAGCGACCGATCGGCGACGCGGCGGGGGAGGTCGCGCCGTTCGCGAGGCGTAGCCCGGCGATTGACCAGCGGCGACTCGATGGGCGTGGTGGGCTGGCTCACGATCGGCGGCAGTCCGCCCACGGGGCTTGGCACGGTGGCGGCGCCGCCGCCGGTCCGCGCTCCGCCGACCGCGGCCGTGGCGGCGGACGCTCGCACCGTCCCCGGCGCCGCGGTCGGCTGGCCCTGAATCGAGGCCACCAGCTCTTCGCAGCTCTGGAACCGGTCGGCCGGGTC
>DASSMN010000338.1:0-2413 GCA_035688885.1 Gemmatimonadales bacterium | reverse complement strand
TTCGTGGAGAAGGAGGGCCCGCAGTTCGTCGTGCTGCGGGGGCAGGGAGGGGCAGAGGTCGTGATCAGTGCGATTGCGGAAGGGACGGGGGACGAGGGACGGGGGACGGGTACGACGAGTCGCGTGCGGGCGTCGACGCTGTTCTTCGATCAGGCGCTGGACCGGTTCTTCTCGACCCTCCCGGTCACCTCCGGCGTGGAGGTCGCGTGAGCGCGGGCGTCGCGGCGGGGATCGCGGAGCGCTTCGCCGTCCGGGTGATGGTGACCGACGCGTGGGACCAGGTGTTTCTGGCCGTGGGTCCGGAGACGACGGTGGCGGAGCTCAAGCGGCAGGCGTTGACGCGGGCGCTGAAGCAGGCGGCCCCGCCGCTCGGGGAGTACATGGTGAAGTTCCGTGGCGCGGCGGTGCTCGACGAATCCACCCTGGGAGCGCTGGGTGCGGGCGCCAACGCCCCGTTCATCGTGCTTCCGGCGCGGCGGCGGGCGGTGCGGTGACCACGCCGGGCCGGCCCCTGGCCACGTTCGCCGTCGGGTTCCTGCTACTCGACGCCTTGCTGCTGGCGTGGGCCGGCCTGGAGCTGCGACGGTCGGGTCTCGTGGCCGGCGCCATCGCCTGCGCCCTCGCGGCCGGGGCGGTGGTGGTCCTGTGGCGTCGCTACCGCCGGACGCTGGCGGACCTGGATGCCGGTCGAGCGGAAATGAAGTCCGAAGCCGAAGCGATCCGGCGTCTGCTGCGCGAAAAGCACCTGCAGAACTGAGCCCTGCCCACCACCGTCACCTACCACCCAGCGACGCGGCTGCATCCGGGACGAGCGGGACATCCCGAGCGGCCCGAGCGCATCGAGGCGGTGCTGGAGGCGCTGCGCGCCCCGGCTCTGGCTCCGGCGGTCTCCTGGGTCGAAGCCACGCCCGCCGACCTGAGCGCCCTCGAGCCGGTGCATCCGCGGCGCTACCTCAACGCCCTCGAGGCGCTGGCGGCGGCGGGCGGCGGGCCGCTCGACCCCGACACCTACATGGGACCGCGCAGCTGGGAGGCCGTGACCGCCTCCGCCGGCGTCGCGCTCCGCGCTGTGACCGCAGCGATGGGGCCGGGCGGCGGTACGGCGTTCGCCGCGACCCGCCCACCCGGACACCACGCCCTGGCCTCGCGCGCCATGGGGTTCTGCTTCGTCAACAACATCGTGGTGGCGGCGCGGCATGCCCAGGCGCTCGGCGCGGCCCGGGTGCTGATCGTGGACTGGGACGTGCACCACGGCAACGGCACCCAGGCGCTGGTGGAGCAGGATGCCTCGATCCGCTTCGTCTCGATGCACCAGTATCCCTGGTATCCGGGGACGGGCGCCGCGGACGAGCGGGGGGTGGGGAACGTGTTCAACGTCCCCCGCCCGCCGGGGCTGCCGCGCGCCACGTACGTGCACGATCTGCTCGAGGCCGTGGATGCGGCCCTGGCCGGATGGACGCCCGATGCGCTGCTCATCTCGGCGGGATTCGACTCGCTCGGCGGTGATCCGCTGGGCGGCTTCACGCTGACCCCCGAGGACATCGCGACCTGGACGGCGGCGCTGCGCACCCGGCTCGATGGCCGGCCCGTGGCGGCGGTGCTGGAAGGGGGATACCGGCTGGATCTGCTGGCCGCGGGCGTGACCGCGCTGGTGCGCGCGCTTGCCTGACGTGGGGCCCGCCCCCGATACTTGAGTCGTGACCCTTTCCCCCGCCGCTCCCGCCGCCGCCGCGCCCAAGCACTGGCCGGCCAGCCTGTACCGCCGCCCCGACGGTACCCTGGAGCAGGACCTTCCTCCGCTCCAGCTGCGGGAGATCCTCGAGCGGGACGAGGGTGAGCTGTGGGTGGACATCGACAGCACCGACGTGCACCAGCACGCGCTGCTCGAGAAGATCTTCGGGTTTCACCCGCTGGCGATCGAAGACACCATGTCCCCGGGCTCGCGGGTGAAGCTGGAGGAGTACGACCGCTACATCTTCGTCGTGATGTCGGGGATCCGCTTCGACCGCGCCACGCCGGACCCGTTCGATCTCGAGACCTTCAAGCTCTACTTCTTCCTGGGCAAGAACTTCCTCGTCACCGTGCACTCGGTGGAGAGCCCGAGCTGCGACACCACGCGCGACCGCCTGATGCGCAACCCGGACCTGCTGGGGCGCGGCGCCGAGATGACGATGCACTCGATCATCGACCAGGCGGTGGATGCGTACTTCCCGATCGTGGAAACGCTGAACGACCAGGTGGATCAGCTGGAAGAGCGGCTGTTCGAGTCGTTCGACGAAAAGCTGATCCACGAGATCTTCAAGGCCAAGCGCTCCGCCTTCGGCCTGCGGCGCCACATCGGGCCGTTGCGGGAGGTGTTGAACGTCCTCACCAACCGGCCGTCCATCTACATCCGCTCCGAGACGCAGCTGTA
>DASSMN010000085.1:0-9483 GCA_035688885.1 Gemmatimonadales bacterium | reverse complement strand
CCTGGTCCACGGTATCGCGAGGCGCCTGGTGGTACGCGTCGCGGAGCGGCGCCTCCTGCTGGGTGGTGTCCTGCTGCGCGGCCGCCTGCTTCGTGGTGTCCTGCGGCTGCGCGTTGGTGGGCGGCGCCGGCGTCTGCTGCTGCGGAGTCGGCGCGGGGGTCGGTGTGGCCGCGCTCTTGGTCGACTCCGCGGTCTGGACTCGGCTCGTGTCGCGGCTGGCCTGGGCGCTGGGCGCGGCCGCACTGTCGTGCGCGGTCCGCGCGCCGGCCGCCGCCCGTTGCTTCGGCTTGGGCGTCGGCGAGCGTTTGCTGCTCGTGTCGGCGGCGCTCTTGGCGGCCGACGGCTTGGGCGCCGCGGCTACGGTGCTCGGGCGCTTGGCCGTGTCGGCGGACGCGGCGCTCGAGGTGGCCGTGTCGGGGGCCGCGGCCCTGGACGTGTCCTTCATCGGCATGGCGGCCGAGTCGGGCGTGACGGCGGCCGCACCGGTCGTGTCCCTGCCCGCCCCGCCCCGAGTGCGATCGCCACCGCACCCCGCGAGCAGGCCGAAGGTCAGCAGGACGGCGGCGTGATGGTGCAGCGAAACCATGAAACCTCCCATTCCATGAAATGAGCGGCCAGGGACCATACCCGGCCTGACTCTGGTTTCCGTAAAATGCAGGGGGCCGGGAAATCGTCCGGTGACGAGCGTCACCCGGTGACCCCTCGATCCGCCCGATTATCTTCTACGCCATGAGCAACTTGCCCCCTCGCTCGGTAACCCTCGGTCTGGTGCAACACCACTGTGTCGCCGACCCTGCCGTCAACATGGCCAAGGCCATCGAAGGCGTCCGTGAGGCCGCCCGCCGCGGCGCGCAGATCGTGTGCCTGCAGGAGCTGTTCCGGAGCCAGTACTTCTGCCAGGTCGAGGACCACCGATTCTTCGAGCTGGCCGAGCCGATCCCCGGACCGTCTACCGAGACCCTGACCGCGTTGGCGCGCGAGCTCGGCGTGGTGATCATCGCGTCGCTGTTCGAGAAGCGCGCCGAGGGTCTCTACCACAATACGGCGGCGATCATCGATGCCGACGGCCGCTATCTCGGCAAGTACCGGAAGATGCACATTCCGGACGACCCGCAGTACTACGAGAAATTCTACTTCACTCCCGGCGACCTGGGGTTCCATAGTTGGGACACCCGCTTCGGCCGGATCGGCGTGCTGGTCTGCTGGGACCA
Source organism: Gemmatimonadales bacterium (assembly GCA_035688885.1). Lineage (GTDB taxonomy): Bacteria > Gemmatimonadota > Gemmatimonadetes > Gemmatimonadales > GWC2-71-9 > CAVVWJ01. The sequence goes on along the minus strand of DASSMN010000085.1, from coordinate 8,272 downwards.
GTGGTACCCGGAGGCGGCCCGTCTCACCGCGCTGTCAGGGGCACAGATCCTCTTCTATCCTACCGCCATCGGCTGGCTCCCGCCCGAAAAGGCGGAGCACGGGGCCCAGCAGCAGGCCGCCTGGGAAACCATCCAGCGGAGCCACGCCATCGCGAACGGCGTCTACGTCTGCGCCGTCAACCGGGTGGGCCACGAGGGCGATCCGGCCGGCGGCATCGAGTTCTGGGGCGGCAGCTTCGTGGCCGACCCCGGGGGCCGGGTGCTGGTGAAGGCCGGCACGGGCGACGAGGTGCTCACCGCCACGGTGGACCTGGGCAAGGTGGACGTGAGCCGCACCCACTGGCCCTTCCTTCGCGATCGCCGGATCGACGCATACCAGGACCTGACCAGACGGTACCTCGATTAAGGTAAGCGGTGAGCGGAAACCGCACACCGGTTCCGGCCGGGTGCTCGTACCTGCTCGCCGCGTACCACTTCCCGCTTCCGTTCACCCTTGAGCCGAGCCCGCATCATGTCCGCTTCCCCCGCCGCCCAGGGCTACCGCATGCCGGCCGAGTGGGCGCCTCATCGCGGGACCTGGCTCAGCTGGCCGCACAAGGAAGCGTCGTGGCCCGGCAAGTTCGGGCCCGTGCCCGGCATCTTCGCGGCGCTGGTGAGGACCCTCGCCGATCGCGAGGAGGTCCACGTCAACGTGGCCGGACCTGCGATGGAAGCATCGGTCCGGTCGCTGCTCACCGACGCCGGGGCGGACACCGGCAACGTCTTCTTCCATGCCAACCCCACCAACGACGCCTGGTGCCGCGATCACGGCCCTATCTTCGTGGAGCGGGCCGGCGCCGGCGGCCGCAGCCAGGCGATCGTGGACTGGGGCTACAACGCGTGGGGCGGCAAGTACCCGCCCTACGACCTCGATGACGTCGTGCCCAGCCGCATCGCCGCGGAGCTGGGACTGCCGGTGTTCCATCCCGGCATCGTGATGGAGGGCGGTTCCATCGACGTGAACGGGCGGGGCACCCTGCTCACCACCGAAGCCTGCCTGCTCAACCCCAACCGTAACCCCGAGCTCGACCGGGCCGGCATCGAACGGTACCTCCGCGACTACCTGGGCGTGTCGAAGATCCTCTGGCTGGGTGACGGGATCGCAGGCGATGACACCGATGGCCACGTGGACGATCTCACCCGCTTCGTCGATGAGCGCACGGTGGTGACCGCCGTGGAGGACGATCCGTCGGATGAAAACCACGAGCCGCTCCAGGCGAACCTGGAGCGGCTTCGAGGCATGTCCGACCAAGACGGCCACCCGCTACGCGTCGTTCCCCTGCCGATGCCGCGGGCGCTCTATCACGACGGCCAGCGGCTGCCGGCCAGCTACGCCAACTTCTACATCGCCAACGGTGTCGTCGTGGTGCCCACCTATGACCCGCCGCGGGATGAGGCCGCCCTGGCAACCCTCGGGGACGTATTTCCCGGGCGCGACATCGTCGGGATCGATTGCACCGACCTGGTCTGGGGTCTGGGTGCGTTCCACTGCGTCACCCAGCAGTGGCCCGCCTGAATCAGGACTTCTTCCAGGTCCCCACCAGCGCGGCCCGGCGATTCCCGCAGGTGTCCATCCCCAGCCCGGCGATGTGCAGCTCGTCTTCGGTTCGGCTCACCACGTAGCGTGCGTCGGCGGTCTGGCACTTGCTGCCGGCCGTGTCCGCCTTGAACAGCAGCGTGTCGCCCACGAACGACGCCTTGCCCTTCATGTCCACCGAATCGGGCCACCGCGGCGACGGGAGCATCAGCTCGACCTCACCGTTGGAAGCCAGATTCATCTTGACCTCGCCCTCGCCGTAGAGATCGCGGGACCAGTTGCCCGAGTACTTGGAGGCCTCGCCGCCGCAGGCCGCGAGCAGCAGCGCGGCGGCCATCAGCGGGAGAGCATCGGTCGGGACAAAACGGCGCGACATGGGAACTCCTCCATGGAAGTGACGGGAAGAGGCGCTGCCGAACATCGTCTTCGAAACGGGCCCGGGTTCGGGCCCACCCGAGGTTCGAGGGGGAATGCCAATAATGTGGAACGAGCCTCCGCTTCGCCAGTGGAGGCTCGTTCACACCATCCTGCCGCGTCAGGGCGCTATTGCCGCGGCAACACCTCCGGCGTGGGGATCGGCAGCGTGGTCCAGATGACGTCCGGCTGCGTGCCCCCCCGCTCGTTGGTCTTGAGCGCGTCCAGCCGCCCGTAGCGGCGGTAGTCGATCCAGCTGTGCCCGCCCTCGTACATCAGCGAGTACCGCTTGTTGTACAGCAGCTCCGTGAGCAGGGAGGGCTGGTCCACCGTCCCGGCGTACGGCGCGAGCCCGCCGGACTCGGTGCGAACGATGTCGAGGTCCGCCACCGCCGGCCCCAGATTGTTCAGCCCGATATTGGCTTCCGCTCGGAGCAGAACCAGCTCCTCGTTCTTGATGATCGGAATCGGGGAGTTCGGGCTGGGATAGCGGATCCAGCCGAGGTCCGATGAGAGCTGCAGCGGCGTCCCGGCCGAGCGCAGCGGGCGATCGATCAGCTTGTCCAGGAAGCGCTGGTCGAGCTCACCGCCGGGCTGCAGCTGTGCCCCCGTCCGGAGAGACGGATGTCCGAAGTTCTCACCGTTGGTCGGGCTGATGGCCAATGGATTCGGGAAGTCGCCCGGCCCGGCGCTGAAGTCCATGTACACGCCGGCCTGGAGCGGCCCACCCGGATTGATGAACGATTCCGCCAGCGCCGCCAGCGCGCCCGCATAGTCGCCCCGGTACACGGCCACCCGCGCTCGCAGCGCCCGATTGAACGTGCGGAAGGTGGCTGGCGTGTCGAACCCGGTGAACCCCGACGGCAGCGGGAAGGGGAACGTGGCGCCGCCGGCGTCCAGCTCGGTCACCGCTCCGTCGAGCAGGGCGACGACCCGGTCGTACGCCGCGGCGTTGGTCGCGAACGGCGCCGGCGGCGCCGTCACGTCGGTGCCCACGTCGATGGGAATCGAGTCCTGCAGGTGCGAGTCCAGGATGATGAGGAAGTTGTACGCCTGGAAGGTGTGGGCGAACCCCATCGTGGCGCTCTGCTCCTCGGCCGTGAGCGCGGAGGCCGTGCCGATCACCTTGAGCAGGTCGTTGGCGGTCCGGATGGCCGCGTACTCCTCCGCCCAGTGGTCGCCGCCGAACGCGTTGCTGCCCGGATCGAGCGGCCCCTGCATCAATTCGCCGACGAACCGGGGATCCGATCCGTCGAACCGGTACGCTTCCCGGCCGAAGATGCCGGCGTCGAGCGCCCAGTCCGCCATGTCGGCCCGCGTGGCGATCAGAATGCCGTTGGCGGTGGCGGCCACCTGCGACCGGTTGGGGTTGTCGCCGATGATGTCCGGCGTGTTGGGATTGGCGATGTCGAACGAGCAGGCCCCCGTGCCCATGACGCCGAGGACGAGAGCCAGAGCTGACAGCTTCGTGATGGTCGTCATGGTCAGAACCCCAGGTCGATCGAGAAGAAGAAGTCGCGACTGGGCGGGAACGGGGCGACGTCGATGTTCCGCACGATCGCCTGGCGGCCGAAGTTGCTCACCTCGGGGTCGAGGCCCTTGTAGGGCGTGAACCGGAGCAGATTGCGCCCGGTGAGGGAGAGCCGCGCCGTGCGCACGCTGCGTCCGAAGATGCCCGACACGAACCGCTCGGGCAGGTTGTACGACACGTTGAGCTCGCGGAGCTTCACATAGGTGCCGCTCTGCACGTAGGGCTGGGTGAAGCCTTCGCCGAACCGCGCGATGCGCTTGGCCCCCGCACTGTCGGCCCCGGCGAAGTCGACGCTGTTCTGCGCCGCGTCGTACAGGAACTGGGTCAGGTTGATGATGTCGCCGCCCTGCTTGTAGTCCCACAGCATGCCCAGGGTGAAGCGCTTGATGTCCACGTCGCTCGAGAACGACATCTGGAACGACGGGTTGGCGTCGCCCACCTTGCCGGCCACCGGGTTGCCGTTGGCGTCGGTCCCGACCAGTCCGAAGATCTGGGTCGGGGAGCTGTCCTGCTGGATCTGGAAGGTGCCCAGCGACAGGGCGAACCCGCCGGTCTGGAATGTCGGCACCGCCAGCCGGGTGATCTTGCTCTTGTTGGCGTAGAAGGTGGTCCGGAGCACCCAGTTGAGGTCCTTGCTCTGGACCGGCTGAACCGTGAGCGCCGCCTCCACACCCTGGTTCCGCAGCGTGCTGTTCGAGCTGAAGATCTGGTTCGCCTGGCCCGACGAGGGCGCCAGCGTGCGCTCGAGCAGCAGGTCCCCGATGTTCTTCTGGTACAGGGTGAGCGAGAGCTGGGCTCGGCCGTTGGAGAAGGTGGCGTCGACCCCGGTCTCGATCTCCTTCTGGCGCTCCGGCTTCAGGTTGGGATCGCCGGCTCGAGTGCCGATCGGCGTGCCCGAATTGCCGCCGATCGTGCCGGTGGTGTCCGGCGAGAACAGCGCGCCGAACGCAGCGCGGTTACCCGTCTGGCCGTAGGCGGCGCGGATCTTCACCTCCTGGAACAGGCTGATCGGCCGCTCGAACAGGTAGGACGCCGCCACCTTCGGGTAGAAGAAGAACTTGTTGGGGTTGCCGTTGGCGCTGCTGCGATCGGCGCGGCCGCCCACGGTGAGGAGCATCTTGCGGTCGGCCAGGAGCACCTCCTCCTGCCCGAAGATGCCGAGGTCGCGAACCGGCTCGATGCGGGAGAGCACGGTCTGGCTGGCCGCCTGCTGCGGGCTGGTCTGCCCGGTCAGCAGCGTCCGGCCCAGGATCTGGGTCGCGAACAGCCGCCGCTCCTCGAACTGGATGCCCGCCGACGTGGTGAACTGGCTGCCGTGGTCCTGGTCGCCCGCCAAATACGTGTGGATGGCGTTGAGCGACAGGTTCAGGTTCCGGTTCGACGACTTGCTCAGCACGACCGTGCCCGGCTGGCCGTCGTTGGGCTCGAACTGGAGCTCGGGCGGGGAGACGAAGTTGTTGTCCTGCTGGAAATAGTCCACGCCGCCGATGCCGGTGAGCTGGAGATTGCTCTTGGCCGTCTTGAAGGCCGACCAGCGCAGCGTGCCGGTGCCCAGTAGCCGCCACACATCTTCGTCGTTGGTGAGAAACTGGAACGTCTGCAGCGGGTTGCTGCGCTCGAACGGGTTGTTGGGGAAATCGGCCGGGATCAGGCTGTCGCCGGTGGTGGTCGGCAGCAGGTCCACGAAGTTGGGGGTGAACGGCAGCACCAGGAACGGCGACGTGCCCGAGTTGTCGTTGTTGGACAGGCCGCGCTTGGAGAGGCTGTGGATGCCGTTCAGGTTCACCCCCAGCGAGAAGCCGCCGCCCAGCTCCTGATCGAGATTGGACCGGAGCGATTGCTTCTTGTACCCCGTATGGGTGGCAATGCCGCCCTCGTCCTTGACCAGCGCGGAGACGTAGTACTTGGTATTCTCCGTCCCGCCGCTCACGCTTGCATCCGTCTCGTACGAGAACGGCTTGTGCCCGTACATCTCCTTCTCGAAATCGAAGGTGCGGCCCGGCTGGAACACCGAGGTGACCAGCGCGGTGTCGGTGAACACCGAGAGCGCCTCGGAGAGCGAGGTGAAGGTGCGCGAGCCCAGCTCGTTGGCCCGCTCGGAGAAGCCGAGCTTCTGACTGATGTTGAACTGCGGCTTCCCGACCTGTCCCCGCTTGGTGGTGATGAAGATGACGCCGTTGGTGGCCTTGGAGCCGTAGATGGCCGCGGCACTCCCGCCCTTCAGGACCTCGATCTTCTCGATGTCCTCGGGGTTGATGTCGGCGATGCGGTTGACCGCGTTATCCTGGTTCCGCGGATTGCCACCGGCTTGTGCCTGGGTGACCGCATTGGCGCCGTTGGGGATGGCCACGTCGCTCACCGCGATGCCGTCCACCACGTACAGGGGCTCGATGTCGCCGATGATGGTGGACACCCCGCGCAAATTCACCTGCAGGCCACCGCCCGGTGCGCCCGAGTTGGCCTGGATGGTGGCGCCGGGGATCTTGCCCTGGAGCGCGCTCTCGATCGTGGGCGTCGGCGCGCGGGTCAGCTCCCCCGCGCTCACGGTCGACACCGCGTTGGCGAGATTCCGCTGCTCCACGCCGGTGGCCTGACCGGTGATCACGATCTCTTCCAGCTTGAACACGTCCGGCTCGAGGGCCACGTCGACGGTCTCCTGCCCCGCCGCCACCTGGACCTGTTGCCGCTTGAACCCGATCGCGCGGATCATGAGGTTGGCGGCTCGATCCGGCGCGTTCAGGGTGAAGCGCCCGTCGTTGTCCGCCTGGGCCACGATCTGGGTGCCCAGAACGGCCACAGTGGCCTCCGCCACGCCTTGCTGGGTTTGCGCGTTGGTAATGCGGCCGGTGATCTGTCGGATCTGCGCGTGTGCCGGGGGCACACCCAGACCCAGGAGGAATAGGAAGATGACAGCCGCGCACAATCGTTGTGCCATGGCGCCTCCGGGTGGGATAACAGGGTGATGACAGAGAGGTGCACTACACTGCAGCGATTCGGCCCGCTCGGCAAGACGTCCGGGATGAGCGGATGGTCAGCGCGACAGGTGAAATCCCGGTGCGGACCAGCCGAGGGCGCCCGCTATCACGGTAGCCCGGCACGCGTTGGCTCGTAGATGGTAGAGCCAATGGGCCACATCGGCCGCATCGATGACCGCGAAGTCCGCCGCCTTGCCGGGCTCCAGGGAGCCGACGGTCTGCTCGAGGCCCACCGCACGCGCGGCGATGATGGTCGCGCCCTTGAGCACCTCGGCCGGGGTCATGCGTTGCAGCGTGCACGCCAGCGTGAGTGCGAACGGCAGGTGGTAGCTGGGTGCCGAGCCCGGATTGAAGTCCGTGGCCACGGCGACGGCGACGCCCGCCTCGAGCCACCGCCGCGCCGGCGCCGGCGTCTGGCCCAGATAGAGAGACGCCAAGGGCAGACTGACCGCCACAACGCCGGCGCGGGCCATCGCGGCCATGCCGACTTCGGAAGCGCACTCGAGGTGGTCGGCCGACACGGCGCCGACTTCCGCCGCCAGCTCGGCGCCGCCGCCGGCGCTCAGCTGATCGGCATGGAGCTTGGCGCCCAGGCCCGCGCGCCTCGCGGCCGCGAAGAGACGGCGCGCCTCGTCCACGGTAAAGGCCGAGCGCTCGACGAACACGTCGCAGAACGAAGCCAGCCGTTCCCGGCCGATGATCGGCATCAGCTCGTCGGTGAGCAGAGCCAGGTAGCCGGCACGGTCGTCGCGGAACTCGGGTGGAACGACGTGGGCGCCGAGGAAGGTGGGCACCAGCCGCACGGGCTGGGACTTCGCAAGCCGGCGATACAGCCGCAGCAGGCGCAGCTCGTGCTCGCGGTCGAGTCCGTAGCCGCTCTTGCACTCCACGGTCGTGACACCGAGCGAGAGCATCTCGCGGAGGAAGCCGGTGGCGCGGGCTCCGAGCTCCTCGTCGCTGGCCGCGCGGGTGAGCCGCATGGTCCGCGCGATCCCGCCCCCCGCCGCCGCGATCTCGAGATAGCTCCGTCCCAGCAGCCGCTGCTCGAACTCCTCCGCCCGCCAGCCGCCGAACGCCAGGTGGGTGTGACAATCCACCAGGCCGGGGATGACGAGGCCGCCGGCGGCGTCGAACCGGGTGGCCCCGGCATACTCGCGGGGCAGCTTGGCCCGCGGACCAACCCAGAGCAGCGTCGGCCCGTCCCACACCAGCGCCGCGTCGGCAACGGGGTGGATCTCGTCCTGCCGGCCCTCGGCGCGGCAGGTGACCAGCTGGGCGATGTTGTCGAGGAGATTCACCGTGTGGGGGGGATCACGATGCTCACCCGTTGATCATCGGCAGATCCACGCCCCGCTCGCGCGCGGTCTCGATCGCAATGTCGTAGCCCGCGTCCGCGTGGCGCATGACACCGGTCCCTGGATCGGCGGTCAGCACCCGCTCGAGCCGTCGGTCTGCCATGGATGTGCCATCGGCCACGGCCACCATGCCGGCGTGGATCGAGTAGCCGATCCCTACGCCGCCGCCATGATGCAGCGACACCCAGCTCGCGCCGCACGCGGTATTGAGCATCGCATTCAGCAGCGGCCAATCGGCGATCGCGTCGGAGCCGTCCTTCATGCCTTCGGTCTCGCGGTTGGGCGAGGCGACCGAACCGGTGTCCAGGTGATCGCGACCGATCACGATCGGCGCCCGCACCTTGCCGTTCTTCACCAGCCAGTTGAACCGAAGGCCCATCTCCGCGCGCTCGCCGTATTCCAGCCAGCAGATCCGGGCGGG
>DASSMN010000237.1:0-3199 GCA_035688885.1 Gemmatimonadales bacterium | reverse complement strand
CCCGCCTGCGCGATCTGTCCGCGTGCCTCGAGCCTGCCGGAACTCGGCCCTCGGTCGCCAGCCGGGCAGGAACTCTCCTGGTGCTCGTCCTCACCTGCCAACCGCTCGCGGCGCAGTCCCCGAGCTCGACCGGGCCCACGGGGGGAGCGGACGACCCTGCGACCGTGGTTCGCTCGGCCACGCTCGCGGTGGAACATGACAGCGTCGCGGCGCTCCGGGCTCAGTGGCTCACCCGCCGCGCCAGTGATTCGCTGGACCGCGCGGCGCTGCTCGGGCTCGCGACCCTGGCGCGGCTTACCTACGACTACCCGGGCGCCGAGCGGCTCTACGGTGCCCTGACCGCTGCCGACTCGGTCCGGCCCGACCGCTACGCCGCCTATGCCCGGCTGGGCCGAGCCTGGGCGCTCGAGGACCAGGGGTGGAGCACAGAGGCAGGCACCGAGTTCGTCGTTGCCCGTGCCGTTGCTCGGGGCGCCGCCGATCGCCGCGCCGAGGCGGAAGCGCTCATCGGGATGGCGTTTCCCTTGGCGCGGGTGAAGGGCATGGCCCTGGGCCAGGCGCTGCTCGACACGGCGGCGGCGCTGATTCACCCCGAGGATTTCACGCTCCGCTCCGAGCTGCTCCGGCGGCGAGCCATCTTCTACGGCGTCACGGGCGACTCCCGCGCGCTTGCGACGGCGGCCGAGTGCCGCCGGCTGGGCCAGCGCGCGGCCCTGGTGCGGTTGGTGGCGCAGGCCGTCCGGGCCGACGGCAAGATCCTTCAGTGGCAAGGAGAGCTGGGCCGGGCGCTTCCGGCGTTCCAGAAGGCGGGGCCGCTCTTCGTCCAGGCTCACGACCTCACCTGGGCAGCCGTCAACCACATCGATCACGCCGACGTGCTGCTGGGGCTGGGCCGCATGGGCGACGTGCGGGAGGCGCTCGACGCCGCCATCCGCGACGGCACGGCGGCGCGCAGCCCCTACGCGCTGGGAACGGCCCACGTCGGGTTCGGCGCGGCGGCGATCGAGCTGGGTGACTTCGCCACCGCCGAGGAGCACCTCCGCAAAGCCATCGCGCAATACGAGGCGTTGGGCGACACCTCGAGCATCATGAAGGCCCGGACCTGGCTGGTGCACGTGGCCGTGGCCACCGGCGACTTCGACGCCGCCACGCGTCAGGAGCACGAGCTCCTGGACTTCTACGGCCGGACCGGCGAGCCGCCGGAGCAGTACATGACGCACCGCGACCTGGCCTCCATCGCCATGCTGCGTCGCGACTGGCCGACGGCCGCGCGGGAGCTCGACGAGGCGCGCGACATGGGGCGGAAGCTCCGGCTGCCGGTGTGGGAATGGGCGCTGGCCGACGACGAGGGCCGCCTGGCGCTGCTCAAAGGCGATCTCGCGACCGCTGAACGCACCCTGACCGGCCTGCTTCGGGACCTGGGCGACGACACCGATGCCCGGCAGCAGCTCCGCCGCTATGGCGCGCGGGTCCGGCTGGCCGACATTTACGCCCGGCGCGGGGAGCTCGACCGTGCCGAGCGGGAAGCGATGAGCGCCGCCGATCGGCTCGATACCTGGCGCGCGGCGCTCGACGATCAGCCGATGCGGCTGCTGGCGTTCCAGGCGCGCCAGACCGCGCACTTCACCACGCCGCCGCTGCTCGATGATCAGCAGGAGAGCATGGTGCGCGTGATCGGCGCGCTGGCCGACGCCGGACGGCTGAGCCCGGCGTTCGACCTGGCGGAGCGTCGCCGGGCCCGCGAGCTGCTCGATCGGCTGATGCAGGCCGACGCATCGCGGGTGCGGCCCACCGGAGAGGCGGAGCTGAGCGCAGCCAACCGCCGAGTGGTCGAGGTGCCGACGATCGAGCAGATCGCCGGGGCGATTCCCGACACGGAGACAGCAGTGATCGAATACGCGGGGGGTGTGCGCGACGCACCGCTGATCGCGTTCGTCCTCCAGCGGGGCAAGGTCGGATCGCGCGTGCTGCCACCCCTGGGCCAGGGCGCGGGCGAGATCGCGCGGCTGACGGCGCTGCTCACGGCCGGCGGTGCGCTCGGCTCACTCGACCGGGAGCTCGGCGCCCGTCTGCTCGATCCCGTGGTGGCCGAGCTCGCGCCGGGTGTGCGGCGGTTGGTGATCATTCCCGACGGGCCGCTCCACCGGCTGCCCTTCGACGCGCTCCGGCTGTCCGACGGCCGTCTGGCGGTCCAGCGGTTCGCGATCACACTGGCCCCCTCGGCCGGAGTGCTGCAGCAGCTCTGGCGGCGTTCGGCGTCCGGAGCGGTCGCGGGTTCCACGGCGAGGATCCTCGCGCTGGGTGACCCGCGCTTCGACGCGGCCCGATCGACGCGGGATGCTGCGGCCCAGGCCTTCGTCGAGGCGTTTGCCGCCGGGGGTGGGCTGCCACGGTTGCCTGCGTCCGCGCGCGAGGCCCGCCTGGTCGGACGATACGCCGACTCCGCCGAGATCCGGTTGGGAGACAGCGCCAGCGAAGCCTACCTGGAGCGGACCCGGCTCGACCGCTTCGCGGTCATCCACCTCGCGACCCACGCCATCGTGGACGACCGAAGCGTGGCGCGGACGGCGATCGCCCTCACCCCCGGGCCGGACGACGATGGCTTCGTGGCACCCGCCGAGCTGGCGGCGCTTCCGCTACATGCCGATCTGGTGGTGTTGTCGGCCTGCCGAACGGCGGCCGGCGTGCTGGTGGCAGGGGAGGGGATCCAGGGGCTCACGGCGCCGTTGATTCAGGCAGGCGCGCGGAGCGTAGTGGCGACCCGATGGCGCATCGGCGATCAGGCGGCGCTCGGGATGGTGCGGCCGTTCTACGACGCGCTGGCGGTGGGCCTGCCGGTGGGTGATGCTCTACAGGCGAGCAAGCTTGCGGCGCTCCGCCGGGGCGCGCCGGCGCGCGAGTGGGCGACGTTCACCGCGGTGGGCGACCCGCTGGTGCGCGTTCCGCTCCACCGTCCGCCAGCGCCGTGGCAGGCATGGGCGGCCGTAGGCGTCGGGGTCCTGATGCTGGGCGCCGCAGGGTACCGGGTGGCTCGCCGGAGCTCAGCCGCCGCCGGCCGCCTCTCCTAGGGCATGGGGGAGGCGCACCATCTCGTGACGCACCGCAACGGCCCCGAGCAGGATCAACAGCAGGGCCGTACCGAGTGCCGCGGAGCGATGGACCAGCAGGAGGCCCAGAGGAGCGAGGATGCCGGCCACCA
>DASSMN010000612.1:0-5098 GCA_035688885.1 Gemmatimonadales bacterium | reverse complement strand
GTCGTGGCCGTCGGCATGGTGCTGGTGGGCCTGCTCGCGGCGTACCTGCCGGCGCGCCGGGCGTCCCGGGTAAATCCGATCGAGTCGCTCCGGGGCGAGTAGCCGCGCGGCGGACGCCCATGCCGCCGCGCCGGGCTCCCGGGCCGCGGCGGGCGGCCCCAGTCTCTTCCCGCGCGACGCGGGTGACCCCAGATTGCAGGGGTCACTTCGCTCGAGGTCGACGCCATGACGGTCACTACCGAAGACCAGCTCGCCCGCATCATCGCCAGGCACAGAGAGGATGTCGCCGCCGCCAAGCTCGCCGCCGAGCAGCGGGCCCGCGAAGATGAGCACACCCGACATGCCTGCGAAATCCCCATCCGCAGCATCGCCCTGCCGGTCTTCCGAGAATGGTCCGAACGACTGGCCGTGGAGGGCTACCCGACCAGGGTGGAGGACCGGTTGGGCTGCCGCCCCCCGACCCTGGTGTTCCACTTCGCGCCCAAGGGGAGCCCGGAATCGACCCTGATGCTGGTGTGCGAATCGGGCCCGGCGGTGGCCTTCAGGATCGCCATCGAAGGCAAGGAAGCCGGCCCCGAGGTGCACACGGCGCTCGACGAGCTGGAGCCGGGCGACATCGTGGAGGGGCTCAGCCGGTTTCTGACGGCGGCCCTGGCCGCGACGATCCCCAGGCGCAGCGACTGCGGGCCGCACGCGCGGAGCGCCTGAGGCTCAGACCCTGGCACAACCCGGGTGCGCTCCACCGCCGCGCGCTGTGAGCGCCGGCCGGCGTTTCCACGCGCTCGGGAACTCTGGCGCAGGGCGGGTGGTTAGCAGGCCATGGCAGACATCGAACTCGGACTCGATACGTTCGGCGACGTCACCGTGGACGCTGCCGGCCGGCCGCTGCATCAGGCCCAGGTGCTCCGCAATGTGGTGGCCGAGGCCGAGCTGGCCGACCGGCTCGGTCTCGCTTTCATCGGCGTCGGCGAGCACCACCGCGCCGACTTCGCGATCAGCGCTCCGGAGGTGGTCCTCGCGGCCATCGCCCCCCGCACCGAGCGCATCCGGCTCGGCACCGCGGTGACCGTCCTCAGCACCGACGACCCGGTGCGGGTCTACGAGCGGTTTGCCACGCTCGATGCGCTCTCCAACGGCCGCGCCGAGGTGATCCTGGGCCGCGGGTCCTTCACCGAGTCGTTCCCGCTGTTCGGCTACTCGCTCGAGGACTACGACGAGCTGTTCGAAGAGAAGCTCGCTCTCTTCGCGGCCATCCGTGACGCCGACGCGAAGGGCGAGCCGGTCCGCTGGGAGGGCAGCGTCCGTCCGCCGGTCGAGGGGATGCGGGTGTTCCCCTCGCTCGAGCGCGCGCCGCTCAGCACCTGGGTGGGGGTGGGCGGGAGCCCCGAGTCGGTGGTCCGCGCGGCCCGCTACAACTTTCCGCTCACCCTCGCCATCATCGGCGGCGATCCGCGGCGGTTCCTGCCCTACGTCGAGCTGTACCACCGGGCGCTCAGGCAGCTCGATCGTCCGAGGCTGCCGATCGGGGTGCACTCGCCGGGCTACGTGGCCGACACCGACGAGCAGGCTCGTGAGGAGCTCTGGCCGCACTACCGGGTCATGCGCGATCGGATCGGCTCGGAGCGGAGCTGGCCGCCGTCCAGCCGTGCCGAGTACGACCGCGAGATCGCGGCGGGTTCGCTGTACGTGGGCTCGCCGGAGACGGTCGCCCGGAAGATCGCGGCCACGGTGGAGGCGCTGGGCGCGTCGCGGTTCGACCTCAAGTACAGCGCGGGCACGTTGCCGCACGAGAAGATGATGCGGAGCATCGAGCTGTATGGTGGGCAGGTGATGCCGCGGGTACGCGCGCTGCTGGCCGATGCCTCGGCGCTTCCGGCCGGCCAGGCGGCCGAGGCCGGGTGAAGGAAGTAGCCTCGGGTGGGGCGCCGCGCCATCCTGTCCGGGGCTGGCCGGGTCCGACCCCGCCGGGTGTGTTCTACGTTCCAGCGCTGTGAGTGACTTCGCCGCATCGTGGTCCGACCACAGTCGTCTTCAACGACGCGGGAGGCCATATGGCTGCGAAACGCAGCGGTCGGAAGTACAGCAAGAGCGCGAGCCGGTCGGTCAAGAGCGCCATGCATCGGCGGAAGAAAGGCACGCTGAGGCGCGGCAAATCGGGTCACGGCGGGAAGGTGAAGAGCCGCAAGCAGGCGATCGCGATCGGCTTGTCGGAAGCGAGGAAGAAGGGCGCCAAGGTGCCGAAGAAGAAGTCGTCATCCCGGCGGAAAAAGTCGAGCTCGCGGTCCAAGTCGTGAGGTGGTAGGTGGGGGGGCCATGCAGCCGACGCATGGCCCCTTCGCTGTGCTCAGGCACTCGTCTGTCCCCCCCCCGGCGCCCTGCTCCTGTCCGGTTTCTGGTCCGTTTTGCGATCTGCCTGTATCCACCGCGTACCGGGGTCGGCTGTGCAGGGTGCCGCAAAGGCGACAGCCGCGGGGATGCGGGGGGAACCTACATCCGGCGGGGTCATGAGCAGCCTGGAGCAGCCTCAGGGAAGCGTCGGCAGCGCCGAGCAGCGAATCGAGGAGCGGGACGCGGCGGGGCGGAAGGTGACGCTCGCGACGGGACAGGGAGACCTGCAGGTTGAGGAGCTCGAGGAGCGGATTGCACCCAGGCTCGCGGCCAATCACAACGAGAGCGTGCTCTCATAGGCCGCCGCGGGAAGTGAGTCACCCCTGAGTGCGGCGAAGGGAAGCGTCCCTTCGCCGCGCTCGTTTGACGCATGCCGATGTCGTCAGCGCCGCTCACTGCCTGGCGCCGATCGCTTCGCTCCGCCGCAGACCGCTGATGTCAACTCAGCTTCCCTGCCGCTCCGCCGACGTGGTTGCGGTCACGTCCGCGCCGACCGAGCCGGCCGCCTGCGTTGCCAGAGACTGCCGCTGCTCGACGTCCGACAGCATGCCCGCCGCGAGCTGCTTGAGCGACGCGATCCGCCCCTCCTTTGCCTCCTGCTCGACCAGCCGAGCCGCTTCATCGTGCTCGCTCACCACCTCGGCCATGTAGCTCTTGTCGAACGACGATTTGCCCATGGAGTTGAACCGGTCGAAGACCTGCTGGTGCTGTCGGAGCAGCACCGGTTTGGGGTAGGCTGCCTGCTTGGCCCCGGCCGAGAGCTGCTCGTTGGTCTGCGCGTACTCGGTTGCCATGCGCTTGCCGAAGTCCCGCACCACGTCGCTCGAGCCCTTCTGCTGGGCCAGCTTGCCGAGCTTCACCTGAAGCAGGGCAAAGCTGCCAACCGTCTGGAGGAAGGTGCTGTCCGATGCGAGGGCCAGGTGCTGGGCGGCGGTCTGGGCGGAGGCGGGTGCGGGGCCGGCAACGCTGGCGAGGAACCAAGCGGTGGCCACGGGGGCCAGAAGTCTGGTAATCATGCGCTGATCCTTTCGGGTGTGTCGCGGGCGGATTCGCCGGCGCTCCAGGATCAGACGGCCGAATTTCTCAAAGGGTTTCGCGAACCGGCCACGACGAACCGACGCGGGCGAGACAAGGGACGTTCGGCCCTTGCCGCGCCTGGGTCGGTGTGGGCTCGCTCAGCGGTGGGGGAGCGGACGCACTTCACCGGAGCGCGCCACCGAGAAACGGGGCGCCCGAAGCACGGTGTGCGGCGCGGCGATGACGACCACCGATGGCCCCGCCCGCCCCACCACGGCCGCGGTTGCGCCGCTGCCTGGCGTGGGCCATGGCTCCGCCTGAGTCACGTCCACGGTGTACCCCAGGTCGGCCATGGATTCGATGGTGACCGCGCTCAGCGGGTTGGGCCCGGGGTTGTTGATGAACCCCGTCATCAGCTCGTTGGTCATCACCGACTCCCGCCAGTGGCTCAGCGTCGTTCCGGCGCCGCCGCCCGCCTCGACCGGCACGATCTTGTCGCTGTAGCGCGGGTCCGCGGTGCGAAACGCCGCCTGCGCCTCCGCGCCGCTGAACCACGGGTTGTTGGTCGTGGAATCCCGCAGCAGCTGATCCAGATCCCACACGGTGCCGAAACCGAGCAGATGGGCCAGCTCGTGCTTGACCACGTCACCCAGGAGGCCGCTGCCCGCCAGCGACGTGAGCGTGGCGCTGTTGAGTGACATCACGCCGAGCACGGGGATGTTGCCGGGATTGCGCACCAGGCACGGTCCCGACTCCCCCAGAATGGACTGGCCGGGAACCGTGTCGGAGATATCCCGCACGTGGACCAGGATCAGCAGGTCCTTCACCGTTTCGTTGATGGCCGGCTGCGACGAGTCGCAGGCCCCGGCCGCGAGCCGCACCGGAATCGAGCCGACCGAATCGACGATGATGCTCTTCCATGTGGCCGCGGCCTGATTGAACGCGCCGACGACAGCCGCCGAGGGCGGCGTACGGTCGACGTACCGGACGGTGATGGTGAATCCCTGGCTGGACGAGCCGCCCGGCCCGGTCGAGTCGTTGCAGGCGGAAAGCAGAACCACCAGGGCGAGGGCGGCGCGAGAACCGGCCATCATGGCTTGGCTCGAGCGGCGCTGTCGCCCGCGGACGAATCGGGAGCAACCGGACAGCCGGGTCGGGTGGTGTCGGTGGCGGTCGGAACCGGGGGCAGGGTCTCGACTTGGCCGCTGCTGTCCACCCGGTACCGCGGCTTGCGGGAGACATCCCGTCCCACGTCGATGCCGCTGTCGGGTCGTGCGCAGCTCGTGTCGGGGGCCAGCGCGGCGCTGGGCTCGGGCGCGGGATGGTGCCGGCACGCGGTGGCGAGTGCAAGGCCGCAAAGGCCGATCAGGATTCCCGGTGTGAACATGCCCATCCCTGAGAGAGCGCCTCACTATTTCCTATCATGCACACCCGTTGGTTCAGTGATTGGCCTCACCTGCCCCTAGCAGGCGGCCGGTGTGCCGGGCAGCCGCGCGCCGGGCGCGCCATCGTTCTGTCGCATGCGCCGCCATGCCGCCGGGGCGTACCCGGTGCTCCGCTTGAACGCGCGGCTGAACGCCGCCTCCGACTCGTACCCGACGTCGGCGGCGACCGCCGCCACCTTCCTCGTGCCGCTCGCCAGCTGCTCCGCAGCGAGCTGAAGCCGCCACTCGGTCAGGTACTGCATGGGCGG
>DASSMN010000137.1:0-5761 GCA_035688885.1 Gemmatimonadales bacterium | reverse complement strand
GCGCGCCCGAATCCGACCGGCGCCGTCGGCGTCTCGCACGTGGTGCGCGACAAGCCCGTGGTCAACATCGCCGGATGTCCGCCGATCGCGGACGTGATCACGGCCACGATCGTGCACTACCTCACGTTCCAGCGCATTCCGGCGCTGGACGGAGACGGGCGGCCGCTGTTCGCCTACGGAAAGCGCATCCACGACCAGTGCCAGCGGCGCGCGCACTACGACGCGGGTCAGTACGTCGAGGTCTTCGACGACGACGCGGCGCGGAAGGGGTGGTGCCTGTACCACGTCGGCTGCAAGGGACCGGCGACCTTCTCGCCGTGTCCGATCTTCCAGTGGAACTCCGGCACCAGCTGGCCCATCGGCGCGGGGCATCCGTGCATCGGCTGCACCGAGCCCCACTTCTGGGACACGATGACGCCGTTCTACGGGCGGCTGCCCGACGTCGCCGGCTTCGGCATCGAGCGCAATCTCGATCTGTTCGGTGCCGCGCTGGCGCTGGGCGCCACCGCTGGCGTGGTCGCTCACGCGGCCGCGACCGGCGTGCACCAGGTACGCGCGCGCCGCTCGCTTCCGGTCGTCGAGCCGCCGTCTTCCAACCCGCCCAATCCGCCGGGGAGCGCCTCATGAGTCCGACCAAGGTCGTCGTGGACCCGATCACCCGGATCGAGGGGCATCTCCGGATCGAGGCGCAGGCCGACAACGGGCGGATCAGCAAGGCGTGGGCGACCTCCACGCAGTTCCGGGGCATCGAGGTGATCATGCACGGGCGCGATCCGCGGGACGCCTGGGCCTTCACCCAGCGGATCTGCGGCGTCTGCACCGTGGTGCACGCGGTGGCCTCGTGCCGCGCGGTGGAGGACGCGCTCGACATCACCATCCCGCCCAACGCGAACCTGATCCGCAACCTGGTCCACGGGATGCAATTCATTCAGGACCACGTGATCCATTTTTACCACCTGCACGCGCTGGACTGGGTGGACGTGGTGAGCGCGCTCAAGGCGGACCCGACGGCCACCTCGGCGTTGGCGAAGAAGATCTCGCCCTGGCCGAACAACTCTGAATCGCATTATCGGCAGGTGCAGGACCGGATCAAGAAGTTCGTGGGCAGCGGTCAGCTCGGGATCTTCACCAACGGCTACTGGGGACACCCGGCGTACAAGCTGCCGCCGGAGGCCAACCTGCTCGCGGTGGCGCACTACCTCGAGGCGCTGGACTGGCAGCGCGACGTGATCCGGCTGCACACCATCTTCGGCGGCAAGAACCCGCATCCGAACTTCCTGGTAGGCGGCATGGCGTCGGCCATCAATCTCGACGACACCGCCACCATCAACGCGGCGCGCCTGAGCGAGATCCAGGGCATGATCACGCGGGCGCAGGCGTTCGTGGAGCAGGTATACTGGCCGGACCTGCTGGCCATCGCCGGGTTCTATAAGGAGTGGGCGGCCATCGGCGGCGGGGTGCGGAACTATCTCGCGGTGGGGGAATTCCCGGACGGCGACATCCGGGAAACCGAGAAGCTCTACTTTCCGCGGGGCATCGTGCTGGACCGCGATCTCACCCGCGTGTGGCCTTACGACCAGATGCAGATCAAGGAATTCATCACCAGCTCGTGGTACGAGTACTCCAAGGGCGACGCGGCGGGGCTCCATCCCTACGAGGGGGAAACCACAGCCAAGTACGCTGGGCCGCCGACGCCGTGGACCTACCTGCAGGACTCGCCCAAGTACAGCTGGATGAAGTCGCCGCGGTACGACGGCAAGGCGATGGAGGTCGGGCCGCTCGCTCGGATGCTGGTGGGCTTCGCGGCCGGCCATAAGGACATCCGCGAGATGGTGAAGGAAGTGCTCGATCGGTTGGAGGTCGGCCCAGCGGCGCTGTTCTCCACGCTGGGCCGGACGGCGGCCCGCGGAATGGAGACGGTGCTGCTCTCCCGACGGATGGGCACCTGGTACGACCGCCTGGTCGACCGGATCAAGAGCGGCGACACCAAGACGTTCGCCGCCGAAAAGTGGGAGCCGTCGGCGTGGCCGGCGAAGGCCCAGGGCTACGGCTTCCTCGATGCGCCCCGGGGAGCACTGGGCCACTGGGTGCAGATCGAGCACGGCTCGATCTCCCGCTATCAGTGCGTGGTGCCGAGCACCTGGAACTGCTCGCCCCGCGACGCGCAAGGCCAGCCCGGTCCCTACGAGGCGGCGCTGATGGACAACCATCCGCTGGTCAACCCGGAGCAGCCGCTGGAGATCCTCCGGACGGTCCATTCCTTCGACCCGTGCATGGCGTGCGGCGTGCACGTGCTCGACGCCACCGGCAAGGAGATCGTCCGGGTGACGGTCCAATGAGCACGCCGGCGGTTCGGCCGCGGATCTCGCTGGCCCACAAGGTGCCGCCGGCCTCCGGTGAGTACCAATGGGTCTATCTCTGGGAGTGGCCCATCCGGGCGATGCACTGGCTCGCCGCCGGGTCCATCGCCGTGCTCGTGGTGACCGGGCTGTACATCGGCAAACCGTACTTCGTGGTGTCGGGCGACACCAGCTCGCACTACCTGATGGGCTGGATGCGAGCGCTGCATTTCGGCGCCGCCGGCATCCTGGTGGCCACGGCGATCGTGCGGGTCTACTGGCTGTTCGCCGGGAACAAGTTCGAGCGCTGGCCGGCGCTGTTCCCGGTGCGCCGCCGCGACCTGGTCAATCTGATCAAACAGGTGAAGTTCTACCTCATGATTCGCCCCGACGAGGCGCCGCACTACCTGGGCCACAACCCGCTCCAGCAGCTCAGCTATACCGGGATGTACGCGATTGCCCTGCTCCAGGTGGTCACCGGCTTTGCCCTGTACGGGCAGTCGGACCCGGGCGGATTCTTCTTCCGGGCGTTCGGCTGGCTGGGGCCGCTGCTGGGCGGCATGCCGGTGGTCCGGCTGGTCCACCACGTGTCGACCTGGGCGTTCTGCATCTTCCTGCCGATCCACATCTACCTGGCGATGCGCGCCGACCTGCTCGAGCGCGGAGGGTCCATCTCCTCCATCATCACCGGCGGGCGCTTCGTCCCCACGGGACAGCGGTTCGAGGATGAGTGAAGCCGTGCCCACGCTGGTCCTGGGGCTGGGGAATCCGCTCATGGGGGATGATGGCCTCGGACTCGCCGCGCTCGAGCGGCTGGACCGAGCCTGGCTGCTCCCGCCGGAGGTCCGGGCGATCGACGGCGGGACGCTCGGTCTCGCGCTGCTGCCACTGCTCGAAGCCGCGGGCGCCGTTCTGGTGCTGGACGCCATCGATGGCGGCCGGCCGCCGGGCGATCTGGTGGTGCTCGAGCGCGGCGCGCTGCCGCGCTGGCTGGCGCAGGGCACCTCGGTCCACGAGGACGGTCTAGCCCAGGTGCTGGCGCTGAGCGACCTCCGCGGAACCCTGCCCGAGCGCCTGGTCGCCATGGGGCTGCAGCCGAGTCGCATCGCCATGGGCGAGGGCCTGAGCGAGGAAGTGGAGCGCGGGCTCGACCTGTTGGCGGAAGCTGCGGCTGAGCGACTCGGGGCCTGGGGGCATCATCTCGACCGGCGGCCGGCCAGGCGAGGCGTTGGTCACGAGGCCAGGTCGCTATCTTGCGGGTACCCCTTTCCGCCCTTGCAACGGACGATTCGATGACCCACGCCGCCACGTCCACCTGCGCCGCCTGCGGCGCCGCCGGCACTGGCCGATTCTGCTCGAGCTGCGGTGCGCCGAGGGGCGCGTCGGCGTGCCGCCACTGCGGCGGGGCCGTCTCGCCCGGGGCACGGTTCTGTCCGGCGTGCGGCCGCGGGGTCAGCGCCGGCTCGCGGGTGGGCGCGCCGGCGGACCGGACCCCCTGGGTGATCGCGGGCGTGGCCCTGGTGGCTCTGCTGGTCGTCCTGCTGATCATGGTGTGGCGGAGCTCACCGGTGCCCGCCAGCGTTGCGGCGGCGGAGGCCCCGCCGGCCGCGGGCGGCGACGAGGGCGCGCCGCCAGACATCAGCAACATGTCGCCACGCGAGCGGTTCGACCGGCTGTACAATCGGGTCATGCGTGCGGCGCAGGCGGGCGACGAAGCGACCGTGACCCGGTTCACGCCGATGGCTCTCATGGCGTACGGCCAGCTCGACAGCCTGGACGCGGACGCTCGGTATCACGCGGCGCTGCTGCAGGTTCATAGCGGTGACGTGAAGGGACCAAGCGCCCTGGCCGACACGATCCTGGCGCAACAGCCCGGTCACCTGTTCGGCTACATCATCCGCGGCACCGTGGCCCGGTGGCAGAAGGACGATCGGGCCCTCGGCCGCGCCTACGCGGGCTTCCTGGAGCACTACGACGCCGAGATGAAGGCCGCCCGGCCGGAATACGCCGACCACAAGGTGTCAGTCGACGACTTTCACCAGCAGGCGCTCAAGGCCAAGACGGCCGCCCCAGGTACTTGAAATCCAGGGCTCGCGAGGGAAACGTTCCCCCGGTGGTGCCTACGACCCGACTCCGGAGCCGGGCATGAAAGCAGGTCACAAATTCTTGTTGGGCGCGGCCCTCATCGTGGGGAGCGTGGGTTTCCTCATCGGCACGGGCGTGAAGGAGACCGGCGTGTACTTCCTCACCCCCGCCGAGCTGGCCGCCAAGACGGCCGCTGATCCGACCTTCGTCGAGAACGTCGGATTCAAGGTCGGCGCGAAGGTCGTCCCCGGGTCGGTGCGGCGCGACAACGCCCACCGCACCATCGACTTCCAGGTATCGGACGGGGTGAAGACCTACCCGGTGACCTATCACGGCCTGGTTCCCGACACCTTCACCGACGCCAACGACATCGAGGTGGTGGTGGAGGGGCGCCTGGGGCGGGATGGGGTCATCCGCGCCACCGACGTCCTCGCCAAGTGCGGTTCCCGCTACGAGGCCGTGCCCAAGGCCTGAGATCCCGATGACACTTCTGGGGCAGTTCTCGCTGTGGGTCGCCTTCCTGGTGGGGCTCTGGTGCGTGGTGATCTCGTTCGCCGGCCGCTGGCGGGACCGGCCCGAGCTCGCCGGCACGGTCACGCGGTCCGTCTACGTGGTGCTCGGCGCCCTGGTGGTGGCCTCGATCTCGCTCTGGAAGGGCCTCATCAGCCACGACTTCAACATCGAGTACGTGGCGGCCTACACCAGTCGCAATCTTCCGCCGTATTACATCTTCTCCGCTTTCTGGGCCGGCCAGAAGGGCTCGTTGCTGTTCTGGGCCGTCGTCCTTTCGCTGTTCGCCAGCCTGGCCCAGATGCTCACGCCCCGTCGGTACGCCCACCTCATGCCGTATGTCGCGGGCGTCACGTCGACCGTGGTGGTCTTCTTCGTGAGCGTGATGCTGTTCGGCTCCAGCCCCTTCGAGCGGCTGCCGTATACGCCGGCAGACGGACGAGGCCTCAACCCCCAGCTCCAGAACGTCGGCATGGTCATCCACCCGCCCATGCTCTATCTGGGCTACATCAGCATCACCATCCCGTTCGCGTTCGCGATCGCGGCGCTGCTGTCGCGACGACTGGACACCGGGTGGATCCAGGCCATCCGCAAGTGGACCCTGGTGAGCTGGCTGTTCCTGTCCATCGGCATCACGCTGGGGATGTGGTGGGCCTACGTGGAGCTGGGTTGGGGCGGGTACTGGGCGTGGGACCCGGTGGAGAACGCGTCGCTGCTGCCGTGGCTGACGATGACGGCGTTCCTGCACTCGGTAATGATCCAGGAAAAGCGCGGCATGCTGAAGAAATGGAACCTGGGACTGATCATCGGCTCGTGGCTGCTCAGCA
>DASSMN010000467.1:0-3063 GCA_035688885.1 Gemmatimonadales bacterium | reverse complement strand
GCCTATCAGGACCGTCGCGGGTGGCTGGCGTATCTCAAGGTCGAGCCGGATTTCGACCCGTTGCGGGGCGACCCCCGGTTCGCCGACATGCTCCAGCGGATGCGCCTCGCCTGACGCTCACAACGTGCAAACCCCCTACGGCTATCCAAGATTGTCCGCCAGAGGGTCCCTAAGATCCGGGTAGTCGCCCGGCCGAGTGCCTGGGCCCAACCGGAGGTGTGAATGCGAACTCAATGGCTGATGCCGACGCTTTGCGCGGCATCGGTGCTGCTGGCGTCGGGGTGCGGGAGCAGCTCGGGCGGCACGTCCAACAATCCCCCGCCGCCATCCAGCGACATACTGGTACAGAACGATCTGTTCAGCCCCGTGAACTTTTCGGTTGCCGCGGGCGGCACGGTGACGTGGGGCTGGGATTCCAACGGCCAGACCCATACGGTGACGTCGGACGACGGTTCGACCTTCAACTCGGGACAGAAGTCGTCCGGCACGTTTGAGCACACGTTCACGACCGCGGGGACCTTTCCCTATCACTGCCAGATCCATCCCACGATCATGAAGGGGACCATTACGGTCACGGCGGCCTCCGGCGACGGCGGGAGCACCGGTGGTGGTGGGACGGGAGGAGGCGGAGGGGGTGGCAGCGGGGGTGGTGGTGGCGGCGGATACCCCTACATGTCCGGCGCCAGACCCTAGTCGACCGACTCCCCAACCGCCGCCGTGCGCCGCCGCACGGCGGCGGTGTCGTTCCGGGGCCATCATCTATTCATGGCCCTGCCTTCCCGGAGCCTGGAGCGCATCGCCCGCGTCGGGATCGTCGCCAGGGCAGTCGTCTACGTTGCGATCGGCCTCCTCGCCACCGCCGCGGCATTTCGCCTGGGTGGCGCCATCACCGACACCAGCGGCGTCTACCACTTCGTGCTGCACCAGCCTCTCGGCCGGGTCCTGCTCGCCGCCCTCGCCGTCGGTCTGGGAGCCTATACGATCTGGCTTCTCGCCCAGGTGTTCCTCGATCCGTACCACAACGGAACCTCACTCGTCGGGTTGGTGAATCGGTTCGGCCAGCTGGTGACCGCCCTCGCCCAGCTCGCGGTGGCCGTCGAAGGGGGACGGCTGGCGTTGGGTCTGCCCAGCGTCTTGAGTGGCGGCGTGACGATGCGCGATGCGGACGAGCAGCTGGTGGCCGAGGGTCTTCAGGTGCCCTTCGGCGTGGAGCTGGTTGGCTCGGTGGGGATCATTTTCGTGGTTGTCGCGATTATCCAGATGTACCGCGGGCTGCTGGGCGACGTCCGGCGCGACTGGCGGCTCGATGGGCTGGGCGACAACGGTCACTGGGCAATCCATGTCGGCCGCTTCGGCCTGGCTGCGCGGGCGATCGTGCTGGGGGTGAGCGGCGTGCTCGTGGTCCAGGCCGCCCGGGCCTACGACCCCTCTCGCGCTGGCGGGATCAGAGAGGTGCTGCGCATTCTGGGCCGACAGTATTCGTCGGGCTGGCTGCTAGGCCTGGTGGCCTTGGGGCTGGTCGCCTTCGGGATCTTCGGCCTGGTGGAGGCGCGATATCGCACCATCCCGACGGATCGAGACTCGATGGGAGGCGCCGGCACTACTGTCGGCGGGTGAGCAGCCGCACGAGCGCCTTCTCCTCGTGGGTCAGCGCGGTGCTCGCCGCCGCCGAGCGGGTCCCGTTGCCCAGACCGCTCAACATGGTGCCGGCGAGATAGGACTCCAGCACGGTGGGATGGATGTAGTACTTCCGGCACACCGCGCGGGTGTTGTTGAGCTGCTCGGCGACCCGGTCCACCGCCTGGACGATCGCCGCCTTCGCCTCGCGGTCGGTGTCCATCGGCCCCATTTCCCGAAGCGCCGTGACCGCCAGCAGGGTGCCCGACCAGGTGCGGAAGTCCTTGGCGGTGAATTCCTGGCCGCTGACCTCCCGGAGATAGTCGTTGACGTCTCCCGAGCCGACGGTCTGCCGGGCGCCGTCGTCGTCCAGATACTGGAACAGCTCCTCGCCGGGGACATCGCGGCAGCGCTGGACGATGCGGGCCAGGCGCCGGTCCGACAGCTCGACCTCGTGGGTCTTGCCGCTCTTGCCCTTGAAGCTGAACCGGAGGTTGCCGCCCGAGACCTCGACATGCTTGTCCCGGAGCGTGGTGAGGCCGTAGGACCCGTTGGCGCGCGCGTATTCGTCGTTGCCCACTCGGATGTTAGTGCACTCGAGCAGCCGGACCACCGTGGCCAGCACCTTTTCCCGGGGCAGTCCCGGACGCCCCAGGTCGGCGTCGACCCGGGCGCGGATCTTCGGCAGCACCTCGCTGAACGCCACCATGCGGCTGTACTTGGTCTCGTCGCGCACCTCGCGCCACTTCGGGTGGTAGCGGTACTGCTTCCGCCCTCGGGCGTCCCGGCCGGTCGCCTGGAGGTGGCCATTGGCAGAAGGGCAGATCCAGACGTCCGTGTAGGCCGGCGGGATGGCGAGCTTCCGGATCCGCTGGAGGGTCTTCTCATCGGTGATCCGGCTGCCGTCGGCTCCGATGTAGCTGAAGCCGCTCCCCGCCCGCTGGCGCCGGATGCCCGGGGCCGCGTCGGTCACGTATCGCAGGCCCGCGGAGGCGGCGGACTCCTCCGGTGGGGTCGGGGCGGGGGCAGGCTTGCGGCGGCGCGCGGCTGGCATAGGGCATCATCTTACCGCCCCACCGAGCGTCCAACCCGTGTCGCGAATCACACCGGCCGCGATGCTTAGTCTTTGCCGTGCATAAACTTTCAACCCCGCACGGTGCCCTCGCCGCCGGGCCTCCCATCGGCTACCTTCCCGGCGGTTCGTCACCCAACGAGGCCGATCGTGTTCGTGCGTCAGGGACTCCTGTGGCTCTCGGAGCGCCGGGGGGTCTTCAACTTCGTCCGCCGCAACGGCGTCGCGCGCAGGTTCGCCAGCCGGTTCGTGGCCGGCGAAACGATCGACGAAGGCGTGGAGGCCGCCCGAGAGCTGGCCCGGCGGGGCATCACCAGCTCGCTGGACCTGCTGGGTGAGAGCGTCACCGCCGAGGCGGAGGCGGTCGCCGCGCG
>DASSMN010000287.1:0-11445 GCA_035688885.1 Gemmatimonadales bacterium | reverse complement strand
GGCAGCGTGATATTCGCGACCACCTGGTTGGCGATGCTGTTCTCGAGCGCCGCGGTGCTGTTCTCCAATGCCACGTTCATGCAGCTGCCCCTGTTTGCCGTCCTGTACGGTCTCAAGCAGGCGAAGTCCCCTGCAGCCTCGCTCCTCCGCGTCGCGGCGGCCCTGCTGCCATTGGGCGTGTACTACGTCCTGTTCGTGCACCATCACCCCACGGCCGATACGATGCGTCAGCTGTGGTCCCGGCATTTCCTCTTCGCCACACCCGAGAATGGTCTGGCCTTCGTGGCACGGCGGCTCATCGGCATCATCCACGCGGGATATTTCACCCCGGCGTTCCTGCTGCTGTGGATCCCGTACGTCATCGGCCTCCGGTGGTATGTGCGGCAGCGAATGTACCGGACCCTGGCAGCGACTCAGCTCCCCATCATCGTGCATCTGGCGTTCTCGGCGGCTCGCCTCTATCCGTTCGACGGCGGACGCCTGACGCTCTATCTGATCGTCCCGATCGCCTATGTGGCCGCCGACGGGCTCCGGCTCGCCCTGGCATGGCTGCAGGGCATGGCGTGGCGCGGACGGTCGGCGGTGCTGAGACGCAACGCCGGTGGTCTCGCGGCGGCCCTGGTGGTCCTGGCCGTAACCGGCAATGCATTC
Source organism: Gemmatimonadales bacterium (assembly GCA_035688885.1). GTDB lineage: Bacteria > Gemmatimonadota > Gemmatimonadetes > Gemmatimonadales > GWC2-71-9 > CAVVWJ01. Next base: position 10,794 of record DASSMN010000287.1, on the reverse strand, counting down.
GCGTATGCGCTACTGGTGAAGAAACGGGAGGACATCCGGCCTATCTTCGCCGAGCTGCAGCGCCAACCTTGGTCGTACAAACAGACGGTTCCGGTTCACTTCCTGCCCTCGAGTGGCGCGCAGTTCGCCTACTACGAGGCACAGAGTCACTCCCGCGGTGAGGTGTTCCTGGACGACTACCGGCGGATCAGGCACGATGATGATTGGGAGCCCTTTCTGCTCGATGCTCTGGCGAACAGACGGGTCGTACTGGTGTACTCGCACTCGGGCTGGTACTTCGGGGGGCCCAAGACTCGCCGGGGCTTCCTGACGGCGGTCGACCACACTCTCGTCGACCTCGCGCCCCTCACTCGGCATGGACTCCGTGTCACCCGACTCATGTGGGCCAACAACGCCGGATTGTTTCAGGTGGAGCAGTAGTCCTCCGGCCGCTTGCCTCCTCGAGGGCGGCAGCCTCGCGGTCGTGACTTGAACAGGCCTCGCCCCTCACCCCCCCCGGTTAGCTGGTAGTCCGGCCCGGGCCGAATGCATGGCTCCAGTCAACTCCGGCACTGAGCGACTGCCGGCAGCTCGAGCCATCTTGCGCACCTTCCGCGGTCACAAATCGTGGGCCGGGCGCGTTCCTCCCTTAGGGTGTCGGGGCCGCAGTGTCCTCCCGGCGAGCGCGCTCCAGCAATGTCGCAAGCTGTTCCAGCTCGCGACGGGTCATGTGTTGCAGCTGTCCGGCGTGCATGTCCAGCACGGCCTGGTCCAGCGCCTTCAGCACCCGCAGCCCGTCGGCCGTGATACGGGCGGTGACGATCCGGCGGTTCTCGGGACGTCGCCGGCGGCGCACCAGGCCGGCGCGCTCCATGCGAACCAGCAGCCGGGTCACGTCGGGCTCTCGGCTGGTGACCATGCGCACGCCCACCTCGCCGGTGGGCAGGCCGGCCGAGCCGGCCCCGCGAAGGATGCGGAGCACGTTGTACTGGGGCTGGGTGAGGCCGTAGGGCTTGAGCAGGTCGACGAGGTCCTGCACCAGCGCGTGGCCGGTGCGGAGGACCTCGAGAAACACCTCCTGCTGCAGGCTTTGAAACGGCTTGCGTTGCTTGATGAGCCGGCGGAGACGGCGCATGGGCGACCCCGATCCCGATGGAGGACCTCGTCGTCGTGCGCGAAAACATCTGTTATCACAGATGTCTTGACGAGATCTGTTATAACAGGTAAGGTGAGCCGAGCGCGCGGTCCGGACAAGGCGCCGCGCTCTTTCCAAGGAGGATACCATGCGTCAATCCCGCACCTGGCTGGTGGCCGCCGTCGCGGCCGTCGCCATCGGGTGCTCCAGCAGCAGCACCGGCCCCAGCAGCGGCGGCAACAACACCGGCGGCGCCGGCGGCGGCCCGGTGGGCCAGATCATCGTGAGCAACAACTTCTTCCAGAGCGCCCACAACGGCACCACCCCGGCGCAGGACACCGTCCCGGCCGGGCAAACCGTCACGTGGACCTGGACCGGCACCGGGTCCACCTTCCACAGCGTGGTCTCGGACGGCCCGGCGGCGTTCCCCGGCAGCGGCACCCCGCAGTCAGGTGACGGCACGACCTACATGTTCACCTTCACGACGCCGGGTACCTACAACTACCACTGCGCAGTGCACGGCCCAAGTATGCACGGCACCCTGGTCGTGCAGTAGGCGCATGGGCCCGCCGTCCTCGCCGGCTGTGCCCAGCGCGTGGGCTCCAGGGTCGATTCGGCATGCCGCCGGGCTCGCCAGCCTGGTCGGCATGCTGACGGGCTGTTTCAGCGACCGTCCCGCCACCGCGCCCGAGCCGCCCGCCAGCGGCGACGCGGTGTCCATTCAGAACTTCGCGTTCGTTCCACCCAACCTGAGCGTGGTGAGCGGCACCACCGTGACCTGGACCAACCAGGACGCCGTACAGCATACGGTGTCATCCGACGACGGCCACAGCTTCGACTCGAGTGCGTTCGGTCACGGGCAGACCTTTCAGTTCACCGCCGGCGCGCCCGGCACCTACACCTACACGTGCCGCATCCATCCCTTCATGCACGGCACCGTGACCGTGACAGCTCCATGAGAGCCGGCCTCGCGCTCGCGGCGCTCCTCGCGGCCTGGCCGGCAACCGCCTCGGCGCAGGGCGTGGTGGACCGCACGCCCAACCTCGACGACGGGTGGACGGTCCCGACCGGAGTGATCCAGTTCAACTTCCTGCATCGGTTCGAAGTCAGCCCGCCGCCGGCCCGCAAGGTCACCAGCTTTCCCAACTTCCGGCTGGCCACCGGGCTGCCGTACGGGTTCAACGTGGATCTCGACTATGCCACCAACTCGACGGTGTTCACCGGGATCCCCAACGAGTATCAGCTCGCGCTGCGGCGGCCGGTGCTCAGGCAAGCCGCCGGCGCACCGCTCGATGTGACCGCGACGGCAGGCTACGCCTTCGCCCCGCAGAGTGTCGATGGCGACGTGACCCTCGCCCGGCGGATCGGCCCGGTCCGGCTGCTAGGCACGGTGCGCGGCATGACCAACGGGTATGACGTGCAGCGATCGCTCTGGGGGGTCGGCTCGGGCGCGGTGGTGCGGGTGACCAGCTGGCTGAGCCTCGCGGGTGACGTGTTCGGCATCGTCAACGGGCCGGACGGGGCGGGGCTGGGCACCGCCTGGGGCGCCGGCGCGCAGCTCCGGATTCCGTACAGCCCGCACACCTTCTCGATTCAGGTGACCAACACCCAGAGCGCCTCGATCGAGGGCGCCTCGCGCGGGGTGAGCGGGGCGCACATGGCGGGCTTCGAGTTCACCATCCCGTTCACGCTGTCGCGCTACTTCGGCCATCGAGCCGCCAGACCACCCGCCGCAGCGGCCGACACCGGCCACCGCGCCGCCGTGACGCCTGCCGCGGCGGTGCGCATCGCGAATCTGACCTTCGACGCCCGGACGGTTCATGTGCGCGCGGGCACAGTCGTGCGCTGGACCAATGACGACCAGCTGCAGCACTCGGTCACTGCCGACGACGGCAGCTTCGACTCCGGCCTCATCGAGCCCGGCCGCTCGTTCGAGCGAGTCTTTGACCGCCCGGGTGACTACACGTACCACTGCACGCCGCACCCGTTCATGATGGGGCACGTCGTCGTCGAGCCCTGACGGTCTCCGGCGCCGCGCGCTCTACGCGCGGCGCCGCGTATCCGCTGTCGGCTAGAAGCTGAGCTTGAGAATCGTCCCGTTGACCCCGACCAGCCAGCCGGCGCTGCGGCCCGCGAAGGCCACGGCCCAGAACCCCGACACTCCGGGGAGGCTGGTCCACGAGCCGCCCTCGTCGGACGACCACGCCGCACCCGCGGGTCCCGTCGCGACCACGGTCCGCTGACCGTATCCCGGCACATAGGCCAGGCCGTAGACCGCGCTCGCGAAGGGCGTGTGGCTCGCGAGCGCCCAGGTGGCGCCCCCGTCGCGCGAGACCGCGACGTTGTCGGTCGGCACCTGGCTGCTGCCCAGATCGCCGCCGGCCAGGATCCCGTGATGCGGGTCGCGAAACGCGATGCTGATGCCGCCGGAGATCGGCGTCCCCTGGGTGATCGGTGTGTCGTACGCGCGCCAGCTGTCGCCGCCGTCGGTGGTCGCGAGGACCCGGGCCCTCGGCGCGCCGCCGGTGGCGATCCAGGCGCGCTTCCCGCCCTGGACGGCGACACAGGTGCCGCTGGCCGCGAAGGCCGCTTCGCCGGCCTGCGCCGACGGCAGCCGTGAGCCGATGAGCTGCCAGGTGCGGCCATCGGTAGTCCGGATGGCGGGGAACACGCCGTTCACCGCGTCACTGAACGTGAGGCCGCGCTTCTGGTCCCAGAAGGCGAAGCAGTCGTAAAAGGCGCTCGGGTTGTGGTTCTGAAACTGCAGGGTCCAGTGGGCACCGCCATCGGTCGTCTTGTAGATCCGCGAGTCTTCGCCTGGCCCGGCGGCCATGAGGTACGCGACCCGCTCGCTCACGCCCTCGACATCGCGGAACTCGAGCGTCTCGGCGCCGGGCACCACGCCGGCGCGCCAGGTGGCCCCGCCATCGGTGGTGACCACGTAGGTGCCGCCGGTGCCACTGGCCCAGGCCACGCGCGCGTTCACCGGGCTGATGGCCTGGAGCCGATTGGTGGTGCCGCTTTGCTGCGGCGTGAGCGTGGGCGCGGTGCCCCGCTTGAGGGCGGAGACCGAGGGCCCGACGGGCGTGTCAGCATTGGAGCATGCCAGCGCGGCGGCGACCACCGATGCCGCGATCGAGGAGCCGGCCGTGAGCGTACGAATCATGGGGACACTCCAGACTTCGGGAGGTGAGACCATCACATCAGACGACCTCGCCTCCCGAATCTGACCGAGCCCTGCCGCCCGCGCCATTGGGGCTACTGCGTGCGGATCCAGGCCGCCGGGCGGTAGGTCTCGGTGTCGTACAGGTCGGGCGGCAACGGCCGGTCGGCCTCGATGTCGCGATACTCCTCCCGCTGAACCTCCTTGCCGTTGAGCTTGATCACCACCTTGGGGGCCACCCATGCGCGGGCCAGCCGCCGGTAGTTCTCGAAGGTGATGTCCAGGAGGTCGGCCGGCGCGGTCGAGTCCTTGGCGGGGTGGGCCTCGATGAGCCGGACGAAGAGGAGGCGCTGCTGCTCGATCCAGAACTGGCTGGTGGTGGTGTCGCCCCGATCGGCACCCACGACCCACACCTTGGTGCCCTGCCACCGATCCTCCCGCACCTTGCCGAGGTCGATGCCGGCCGCCGACAGCTGCGCCAGGGTCGTGTCGGGCGACTGAGCGTACACGTCGAAGCCGAGGGTCATGAGCAGATTCCGATCCTGGCGACCATTGATCCGGGTTCCGTGCTTGAACACGATGGTCGAGTCGCCGATGAACAGGATGGCGGTCATGCTATCGAGGGGGGCGATGTCGATGCGCAGCTTGCCTGGTATGGTACCGGCCTCGTACCAGGTCTGGTCCGGCTCGCCGGGGAAGCTCGTGGTCTGGGTGAAGGTCAGGGTGCGGTACCACGTGCCCTCGTAGCGGGCGTGCATCAGGCGAACCAGGTCGGCGCCGTCGCGAGGCGCGGGGGTGGTGCCTGGGTGAGCGAGCAGCACCAGCGGCAGCAGGGTCATGGCAGGGTGACGCACCGGACCTCCGGGAGATTGGACATCGGGATGGCAGACCGGGCATCCTACGCCCCGAAGCGACGCGGAGTTTCCGCGTCCGAGCTGGCGGACGCAAGTGGTCGGCGTGCCGCGGTGGCAGTCCGGACCACCGATCCCTACTCGGCGTCGTGAAAGATGATGCCGACCGTGTGCCGCCGGCCCCACCGGATGCGGCTCACGCCGTGCCGGAGCTTCACCCGATAGGCGCCCCGGGTCCCGCGGACCGGCCGATGCTGCACCGCGAACACGACGCCGTCGCCCTGGCGCAGCGGCACCACCTCCGCCCGCGACTGCATCCGGGGCCGCTGCTCGGTCATCACGAACTCGCCGCCGGTAAAGTCTCGTCCGGGCTCCGAGAGCAGCACCGCGAGCTGCAGCGGGAACACGTGCTCACCATAGAGGTCCTGGTGCAGGCAGTTGTAGTCGCCGGCCTCGTAACGGAGCAGCAGGGGAGTCGGCTTCCGCTGGCCCGCCGAGTGGCAGCGGGCGAGATACTCGGCGTGCTCGTCCGGATAGCGCGGCTCGAGGCCCATCGCCTCGTTCCACCGGTTGGCGATGGGGGCAAGCCGAGCATACACCACGGTCCGGAGCAGGGCGATCGGCTCGGGAAGAGGGTAGCGGAAGTACTGGTATTCCCCTCGGCCGAACCCGTGACGCGCCATGACGACGCGGCTCCGAAACCGGGACCCGTCGGAGTAGAGCTGGGCAAGCGTCCGGCACTGCGGCGGCGAGAGCAGGTGCTCCAGCACCGTGCAGCCGTGCTCGTCGAGCTCCCGGCCCACCCGCTCCCAGTCCGCTGCCGGCGCGCGTCGGCTGGCGGGTGCGGTGGCGGTCATCGTGCCACCTCCCGCGCCAGCAGCGCGCGCTTCCGCTCCACGCCCCAGCGGTAGCCCGACAGGTCGCCATCGGCGCGCACGACGCGATGGCAGGGAACCGCCACGGCGAGCGGGTTGGCGGCGCACGCCCGGGCCACGGCGCGAGCCGATGCCGGCGCGCCGATGCGCCGAGCCACTTCCCCGTAGCTTGCGGTGGCGCCGACCGGAATGTCGCGCAGCGCCTGCCAGACTTCCTGCATGAAGTCGCTCCCCCGAAGATCGAGCGGCAGCCCCAGCTCCGCGGCGGGATTTTCGATCAGGGTCGCCACCCGGCTGAGGGCGTCGTCGAGGTCGGGGTCGTGCTGCGCATCGATGGCGCCAGGGTAGCGGCGCTCGAGATCCGCGATCAGGGACTCCGGGTCGTCGCCCAGCAGGATGGCGCACAGCCCGCGTCCGCTTCGGGCCACCAGCAGCGCGCCCAGGGTGCAGCGCCCGGTGGCGAATCGAATGGAGTCCGTCGCGCCGGCGGCCCGACGGGCTGCCGGTCTGGTGAGGTAAGGCATGCGGGGTCCTTTCCGATCGTAGGTATTCTGAAGCGCGGGCCCGGGCGGTCGCTCGGGCATTCCTGACGCGGGCATACTAGTGATCGGGGGGGCAGGGTCGCGCCCTGATTCTTGCGCTCAAACCGGGAGGAGCTCTGGCAGCGTCCAACGCTTGGTCCCTGGCGGAGCGCCGCTGGCGCGCGGTCCTGACGGTGGTGCTGGCGCTGTACGGCTGGCGCTGCCTTCGGACACCGGATACCTACCGCTGGCTCGACAGCCTGGACCTGGCCATTCACGAGGCCGGGCACCTGGTCTTCGCCTTCGGCGGCGAGACCCTCACGATCCTGGGCGGCACCCTGATGCAGCTGCTGGTGCCGCTCGCGTTCGTGGTCGCGCTCTGGCGCCAGGGCGACCGGCATGGGGCGACGGTACCCCTCTGGTGGATGGGCCAGAACTGCTGGAACATCTCGGTCTACATCAAGGACGCGCGGGCGCAGGAGCTGCCGTTGGTGGGTGGCGGGGAGCACGACTGGGCGCTGCTGCTGGGCCAGGCTGGGTGGCTGGCCCGGGACCAGGTGATCGGCGGGTGGGTCTACTTCGCGGGCTTCGGGCTCTACCTCGCGGCGATCGTGATCGGCTGGCGGGCGCTCGCCGCGCGGCGGACCGAGCTCACGGTGTCCGCGTCGCCAGGGTAACGGGGGCGAGGAACTCGCCGGCGAGCTCGCGGGCCCACCAGGCCCCGGTGGCCCGTCGCTCGGCGCGGCTGGTAAACCGGTAGTGGTAGTACCGGGCCCGGATCCAACGCGGGGGCGCGTCGGGAAATGGGTTCGCGCCCAGCAGCCGGAGCACCGTGCGATCGCCGGCGAGCAGGCGGCCTACCAGCTCGCGGAACCACGGCTCCGCGTAGCTCGGCGAGAGCGCCGCGAACCACATGAGCCAATCCAGCCGCAGGTGGTACGGCGCGATCTGGCGGGGCCGCCGCCACGGGTCCCCGGGCTTGGCCTTGAAGCCATACTCGCGCCACTCCGCCTCGGGCGACACCGTGGCGGCGCTGGTGCCCTCGATGACGATCTCGTACCGCTGCCGCGTGATGCTGCCGAACGCTCCGTAGGTGCCCACCAGATGCAGCCGATTGAAGGCGTAATTCATCAGCTGCCGCCGGGCGAGCAGGTTGGCCACCGGCCAGTAGCTCAACACCGCCACCATGGCCGTCACCAGCAGCACCGCTGCGACGTACCAGGGCGCTGGGGCAACGAGCGCAGTGGACCCGGAGGCCGGGAGGACCACGCGGAGAAACGCGTCGGGCAGGGCGGAGGCCGCGACGACCATCGTCAGGACGTTGAGCCACGCGTAATTGCCGCTCAGCACCAGGTAGGCCTGAGTGCCCAGCATGACGAGCGCTCCGATGCCGGCCACCGGCTGCGGCAGGAACAGCAGGAACGGCGCGCCCAGCTGCGCCACGTAATTGCCCATCACCTCGGCGCGATGAAATACCCGGGGCAGCAGGTGCACGTACCGGCTGAGCGGGTTGGGAATCGGCTGAGTTTCGTGGTGGTAGTCCATGCAGGTGAGGTCGCGCCAGCAGGGATCGCCGCGGAGCTTGATGAGGCCGGCCCCGAGTTCCACCCGAAACGCGAGCCAGCGGAACAGCAGCAGGACCGGGAACGCGGGCGCCGTTCGGGCATTGCCGAGGAAGATGGCGAAGAAGCCCGCCTCGAGCAGGATGGACTCCCACCCGAACGAGTAGAACACCTGCCCGATGTTGACGATCGAGAGATACAGGACCCAGAGCACGAGCCAGACGAGCATCGGCAGCCAGAGCGGGCCGCGCTGGGGCAGCCCGGCCACGATCGCCACGGAGAGGAGGACCCCCACCCAGCCGACCAGGCGCAGGCGGCGGTCGGAGTATCCGAGGTGGAACAGGCTGGGGAATGCGCGGAAGCTCGTCCGGCGGAGAAATCGTGGCGCCGGCATCAGGCCGTGCTCGCCGAGCAGGGCGGGGAACTGGTTCAGCGCCACCACGAACGCGATCAGGTAGATGAGCCCGATCCCACGCTCGAGCACCCATCGGGTGAGCCGGTAATCCGGCGCGGCGAACCAATCCATGGACTGCCCCCAGGCCTGCTGCCGAAAGATAGAGCAGCTGACGTCACCGGTGCTGGTCGGCGCATCACGGCGTAGACCCTGTCTGGGGCCCGCGCGACGGCCTACCTTTGCCGGAGCGCGCGCCGGAGCGGCCGTGGTCCCACGGCGGACCGTCGGCTCGGCGTCTGAGGAGGGCGCGCAGCGCCTCGCGCACACGTCGGAGGAAGGCAATGGCCGGTCAGGGCTCAGCGGGAAACGTGATCGCCGCGCTGGCAAGCTTCTTCATCCCCGGACTGGGTCAGCTGCTGCAAGGCCGCCTGGTGATGGCGCTGATCCAGTTCTGCCTGGCGGCGGCGCTGTGGTTCATTCTCATGGGCTGGATCATCCACTTGTGGTCCATCCTGGACGCCGCGTTGTGGAAGCCCAAGGCGAGCTAGCCACGTGAGCCACCCAGCCAGCTACGCGATTCGCGGCGGCCAGGAGGGCGCGGAGCCACCCGGCGGCCGGCCCTAGGTGCCGGCGTGCGTGACTTCCGTCTGTGGTGGGGGCTGTTCGTCTTTTTCGCCGCGCTGAGCCTCCTGGCCGTTCAGCGGGGATATCGGCGCTGGTCGCGCGCCCGCGACGCGGTGGCCGAGCGTCCGTTCACCGAGCGGGCGCAGCTGTATCATCGACTCCGGCGTGAAGGTTGGCGGCTGGCCTGCATGGCGGCGGGCCTGGTGTCCATGACGGCGCTGGTGTTCGCGGCGTTGCTCGGCGCTCCCGCCGCCGCCATTCAGGCGCTGCGCGCGGTGGCCCTGGTCTCGGTCGGCGGCGTGCTATGGTTGAGTCTGATCCGGTAGCCAACCAGCTGCAGCTCACCCGCTGGCTCTTCCTGCGGCTCCTGGGGCTGGTGTACGCCATCGCGTTCGCTTCGCTGGCCGTGCAGGTGGCCGGGCTCATCGGACCGAGCGGACTCACGCCGGCCGGGTCGTACCTCGCGTGGGCTCATTCGATCTACGGCGGATCCGCCTATCACCTGCTCCCCACCGTGTTCTGGCTGGGCGCGGGTGACGCGGGGCTCCGGCTGGCCGCCTGGACCGGGGTGGCGCTAGGGCTCCTGGTCATGGCCGGGGTCGCGACCCGCGCGGCGCTTGCCGGGGCCTGGCTGCTCTACCTCTCACTGTCGGTTGCCGGCCAGGACTTCCTTTCGTTTCAGTGGGACGCCCTGCTGCTCGAGACGGGGGTGCTCGCGATCCTGTGGGCGCCGCCCGGCTGGCGTCCTGGCCGGCAGCTGCCGCCGCCCTCGCCGCTGGTCCGCTGGCTGCTGGTGTTTCTCCTGTTCAAGCTGATGTTTCTCTCGGGCGCCACCAAGCTGCTGAGCGGCGATCCCACCTGGCGGCAGCTCACCGCGCTGGACTACCACTTCGAGACCCAGCCGCTCCCGACCTGGGTCGGCTGGTATGCCCACCAACTTCCTGAGCCGGTGCATCGCGGCCAGACGGCCATCATGTTCGCCATCGAGCTCGGCGCCCCGTGGCTCCTGTGGGCGCCGGATCGGTTCCGCGCGCTGAGGTACGCGGGCGTGGCCGGGCTGGTGCTCCTGCAGGCCGGCATCGCCCTCACCGGGAACTACGGCTTCTTCAACCTGCTCGCCGTGGTGCTGTGCGTCCCCGCGTTGGACGATCGGGTCCTCGGCCGGCTGCTCCCCGTGCGGCTCGAATCCGGAGCGCCGGGACCGCGGTGGCAGCGCGCGGTGCTGGTGGCGGCGGTCTGGCCGGTTGCCCTGCTGAGCGCGCTCAGCGGCTGGGCCGAGGTGGCCTATACCATCGGCGCAGCGGGCGGGACGGTGATGGTGCCGCGCTGGGGCGCGACGCTGCTCGGCTGGGTGGCGCCGCTCCGCTCGTTCAATGGCTACGGCCTCTTCCGGGTGATGACGACCGAGCGCCCGGAGATCGTCATGGAGGCCAGCCTCGACAGCGCACAGTGGCGCCCGTGGGACCTGCGCTACAAGCCCGGGCCGGTCAACCGCGCGCCAGGCTTCGTGGAGCCCTATCACCCCCGGCTCGACTGGCAGCTGTGGTTTGCGGCACTCGACCCCATGCGCGGTCTTCCGCTGCTGCAGACGCTGTCCGCGCGCCTGCGGGCGGGCACTCCCGCCGTGACCGCGCTGGTTGGCCCGAGCCCGTTCGGAGGCGCGCGGCCGCGATTCATCCGGTTTGCCTAC
>DASSMN010000150.1:0-8519 GCA_035688885.1 Gemmatimonadales bacterium | reverse complement strand
CACCCTCGGTACGCCTGTGAGCGCCGACACTCCCCTCCGATCTACACGGCCTTCGTCGGGTCGGTGCAGCGCCTGGCAAGCGGCAACACGGCGATCGGATACGGGTTCGTCGGCCATGCCACCGAGGTGACGGCGGACGGCAGCGTGGTGTGGGAGGCGGACCTCCAGGTAGATGGGGCGCCGATCCTGGTGTATCGACTCACCCGGATCGCATCACTGTATCGGTTCCGGGATCCCTGAGCCCGCAGCCGGAGCGCCCCCGCAACTCGCCGCTGCTTCCCGACGCAGATCGAAGGTAGGGCCGAGCCGCCGCCGGCCGGCCGCACCGTGGCGACGCCTTGGCCTACGCCCTACATTGACCTGCTTCGTTGCGGAGGGGCCGATGCCTTTGCCGATCACCCGCCGGACCATGATCGGCACCATCACCCGAGCCTGCGCGGCGGCATCGCTGGGCGTGATGACCGCCCGGGCCGAGCAAAGCGGCCACCGGTGCCGGGTGATCGCCCTGGCCGCCTGGCTCGCGGCCGGCGCCGGCCGGCCGTGCGCGGCGCAAGGCATGCTGAGCGAGCATGCGGTGGTCGCGCAGACGATCGCGGGCACGAGCATCACGATCGAGTACTATCGACCGGCGGCCCGCGGGCGCGACTCGCTGTTCGGCAAGGTGGTCACCTGGGGCGAGCATTGGACGCCGGGAGCCAACTGGGCCACCACCATCGAGGTGGATCACGACGTGCTGCTCGACGGCACGCGGCTGCCCAAGGGGAAGTACGCCATCTGGACCGTGGTGCAGCCCGACCGGTGGACGGTCGAGCTTCACCGCCAGTGGCACAAGTTCCACGTGCCGCCCCCATCGGACAGCAGCGACATCCAGCTTCACCTCGCGACCCGGCCCCAGAGCGGCCCGTCCGCCGAGGTGCTTACCTTCGACTTCCCGATCGTCCGCCCGGCAGGGACGACGCTTCGCTTCCGGTGGGGCACGGTGGTGGTGACGCTGGACATCTCCGCGATTGCGCCGGCGCTTGCCGTGCTCGGCTCGAGCGATGCCGCCGCGCCGTTTCTCGGTCGCTACGACGTGCAGGTGCCGGCCGAGGATACCACGACGTCCCGCCGCCGCATCCAGGTGGACGTCGCGGCGGCCGGCGACACGCTCCTCTGGCGCGATGCCGACGGTCCGGAGGCCGAGCGGCGCGATTTCCTGCTCAGTCCGGCCGGGCACAACCGGTTTACGCCGGCGCGACGGGCGGCGGACGGACAGTATTGGGCGGATTCCGGCACCGTGGTCGTGTTCACGATGGAGGGCGGACGCGCGAGGTCGTTCGAGGTGCAGCCACGCGACGGCGGCACCGGCTCGCGGGGAGTCCGGGTGCGCTAGCGAAATCCTCGGCGTCCGATGTCGCCGGGCCGACGAGCGACCCCTAGACCGCCGCCGGCAACGTCACCCGGAACTCGGTCCGCCCGGGCTCGGACTCCAGGTCGATGGACCCACCATTGCGATCGAGCAGGCGGCGGACGATGTCGAGGCCCAGACCGGTGCCCTGCCCCACCGGCTTGGTGGTGAAGAAGGGATCGAAGACCCGGCCCCTTACGTCGGCGGGAATGCCGGGCCCGTCGTCCGTCACCCGGACCGTCACCTTGGCGCCCTCGGCCCGTGCGGCCACCGTGACGTGCCCCCCATCGGCGATGGCGTCGAGCGCATTGTCCACCAGATTGGCCCACACCTGATTCAGCTCGCCGCCGAAGGCGAGCACGCGCGGCAACCCGGGCGGCAGGTTGACCGTCAGCGAGGCCGACTTGGTCCGCGCCTTGGCGGCCATCACGGCCAGCGTATCGCCCAGGCCTTTGGCGAGGTCCACCGGCTCGGGCGACGAGGCCCGATCCATGTAGGTGAACCCCTTCACCGCCGTGACCAGCTCGTGCACCCGAGCGGCCGCTCGCTCGATGTCGCGCGCGAGCCCCCGCACGGTGCAGCCGGCCGCGACCCACCGAAGCGCTACCCGGAGCTGCTCACCGCTCACCGCGGCGGCGAGACGGTCCAGCAGCGCGAGGGTCACGTCGGTCTCGGCGAGCGAGGCCGCGAGCGTGTCGTCGGCCTCGTGGTCCAGTAGCCACTCGGCCAGAACCTCCTCGCGGTCGGCGCGCTCGAGCGGCGAGAGCACACGGCTGGCCGGCCGAGCCCCGCAGACCGTGCGGATCTGCTCGACCAGGTCCAGCGCCCCCTCGCCGAGTCCCGCGGCGCCATAAGCGCGAGAGGCGTCTTCGGACTCGGCCAGGGCCTGTGCCAGGAGCTGGGCGCTCCGCGCCGCCGCGGAAGCCGGATTGTTGAGCTCGTGGGCCAGCCCCGCCGCCAGCTTGCCGAGCGACGCCATCTTCTCCACCTGCAGGTCGCTGACCTTGAACGCGCGGGCCCGATCCACCATGGCGTGCACCAGGGCCGCCGTGATGTGGGGACACTCCACCGGGAGCGCCGGCAGGTGCTCCACCGGCACGCGCACCAGGTCCGAGGCCTCCTGCACGATGGAGTTGCCGGGGGCGGCGGTCATGCGCGAATAGGGCAGCTGTCCGGTCGCATCACCGTCGCGCCAGTCCATCACCTTTCGGGTGGTGCCGCCCTGCTCCATGAAGTGCGCCACGTATCCTTTGAGAACGAGGTAGAGCGCGTCCACCGGCTCGCCCTTCCGCGCCACCACCGTCCCGGCTCCGAGGTGTTCGTAGGCGCCGTGCGCGAGGAGCCATTCGAGCTCGTGGCGGGGGGCCTTGCCGACAGTGCGGTGCTCGGCCAACCGGGCCAGGAGGTCGTCTCGGGTCGGGGCGGCGGTCATCGCCTCAAACGGACTGGAGATACTGGTGGATCATGCTGACCGTGGCCGAGCCTTCGCCGACCGCCGCGGCCACCCGCTTGCCGGAGCCGCGCCGAGCGTCCCCGGCGCAGAAGATGCCGGGGACGCTGGTCTCGTACAGGTACGGGTCGCGGGCCGGAGTCCAGCCGGCCGGACGACGGCCGTCGGTCATCACGTCGCGGCCGGTGAGCACGAAGCCCTGGGCGTCGCGCATGACGAGATCCCCGCACAGCTCGGTGCGCGGGGCGGTGCCGATGAAGATGAACATCGCGGCCGCGGCGAGCTCGCGCTCCGCTCCGGTGGCGCGGTCCACCACCCGTACCGCCTCCAGCCGGCCGTTGCCCCGCGCCGCGACGACGCCGGTGTTGAGCAGGACCTCGACGTTGGGCGTCTCGCGGATCCGGTCCACCAGGTAGCTCGACATGCCCGCGGCGAGATCGGAGGCGCGGATGAGCATGGTCACCTTGCGCGCGTACCGCGAGAAGAACATCGCCCCCTGCCCTGCCGAGTTGGCGCCGCCGACGACAATGACGTCGGTGCCGCGGTACGTCGCGGCCTCACTCAGCGCCGCGCCGTAGTACACCCCGGCGCCGAGCAGCGGCTCGATGCCCTCGGCGGGAAGGCGCCGAACCTCCATTCCCGGCGCGATGAGGAGCGCGTAGGCGGCCAACTCCGAGCCGTCGGAGAGGACCACCTTGCGGTACGGGTCCTCTCGGCGGATCTCGACCGCCTCCTGCGCCGTGATGATCTCAGCGCCGAACCGCCGCGCCTGCGTGGCGGCCCGGCGAGCCAGATCCGCGCCGGTGATGCCACCCGGGAAGCCGAGGTAGTTCTCGATTCTGGAGCTGGTGCCCGCTTGGCCACCCGGCGCGCTGCACTCGACCAGAATAGTCCGGAGCCCCTCGGACGCACCGTAGACCGACGCCGCGAGCCCAGCCGGGCCGCCGCCCACGACGATCAGGTCGTAGAACGGCTTCTGGGCGCGGGTCTGGAGGCCGCACTTCTCAGCCAGCTCACGGTTGGTGGGCTGGACCAGGGCGGAGCCGTCGGGGAAGAACACCACCGGGAGCCGCGCGATCCCCCCGCTGGCACCGGACAGCAGCTCGCGTACGGTGGCTTCGTCGTCCATGTCGAGCCACTGGTAGGGTATCTGGTTCGAGGCCAGGAAGTCCTTGACCGCGTAGCTGGACGGCGAAAACACGGTGCCCGCCACGCGAATCCCTTCGTACTGCGGCCGTGCCCGGGCAAACCACTCGGAGAGCAGATCTTCGAGCACCGGATAGAGCCGCACGGTGGGCGGCTCCCACGGCTTGAGGAGATAGTGGTCGAGGCCGACCTCGTTGATGGCGGTGATGGCGGTCTCGGTATCGGCGTAGGCCGTGAGCAGGACGCGCCGGGCGTCGGGGTAGAGCTTGATGGCCTCGAGCAGGAACTGGGTGCCGCTCATGTGCGGCATGCGCTCGTCGACCAGAAACAGGGCGATCTGGGCGCCGCGCTCGAAGAGCTGGCGGACGGTGTCGAGCGCCTCGGGACCGGAGGCGGCCTTTACTACCCGGTAGTCGGCCCGGAAGTGATGCCGGAGGTCGCGCTCGATGGCGTTCAGGACTTCGGGATCGTCATCGACGGTCAGAAGAACGGGCTTGCTCATTGCTCGACATGATACGGGTGCGCGGCGCGGCTCGCCAGCGGCACGGTGCGTCGCACGCCAAGCGCTCAGGCCGGAGGTCGGTGAGGAGGCTCCGAAAGGCTTCTACCCCCGGCCTGCTACCAGTCCGTCGGGCGATAGTCCTTCAGGAACTTGCCCCAGACGTGCACCCCCGTGTTCACGCCGTCGATGATCGGGTCCACGATCCGCGCCGCGCCGTCGACGATATCGAGCGGCGGGTGGAATCGGTGCTCCGCGGTCTTTCGAGCGGCGATCTCCACGGGGTCTTCGTCGGTCACCCAGCCGGTGTCCACCGCGTTCATGTGGATGCCGTCCTGCTGGTAATCCGCCGCGGCGGTGCGGGTCATCATGTTGAGGGCGGCCTTGGCCATGTTGGTATGGGGGTGGCGGGTCGTCTTGAAGTTGCGGTAGAACTGCCCCTCCATGGCCGAGACGTTCACGATGTGCTTGGCCCGTCCTGGGGTGCGCAGCATGATCGGCTTGAGTCGCGCGTTCAGGATGAACGGGGCGACCGCGTTGACCAGATGGACCTCGAGCAGCTCGACCGCCGGCACGTCGGCCATGAGCATGCGCCACGAGTTCCGTTCGCGCAGATCGACCTGCTGGCCGTCCTGGTCGAGCCGGCCATCAGGGAAAAGGTGGGCGGCGACATCGTGCTCGCCGGGCAGGAGCGCCACCTGCGACAGCTCGGCGGCGCTGGTGATCCCGGCCAGGCCGGGCAGGCGGCGGTCGAAAGCGGCCGGGCTCACCGGCGCATGGCCCTCAGGCTCGGGATGGCTGCCGCGCCAGCTCTCATAGTGGCTCAGGAGCGCGCGCGCCGGCCCGGGAAGCGCGGCCGCCACGGCCCGCTCCGCCGCCATCATATGGGCATAGAAGGCCGGCGGACGCCGCACCGTCTGGCAGGCATTGTTCACGATGAAGTCGAGCCGATGGCGCGTGGCCGCCAGCTCATGAGCGAACGCCTCCACACTGGGCGTGTGACGCAGGTCGAGGCCGAAGATCTCGAGGCGGTCCGCCCAGTCGGCGAAGTCCGGCTCCCGGGCGTAGCGAGCGGCGGAATCGCGGGGAAATCGGGTGGTGACGACCAGGTGCGCGCCCGAGCGAAGCAGCTTGAGGCCTGCCTGATACCCGATCTTGACTCGTCCGCCGGTGAGCAACGCCACGGTGCCGCCCAGGTCGGCCAGCTCGGTGCGCTTGGCGAAGTTGAACTCCGCGCACGGGGGGCAGAGCTGATCGTAGAAGTGATGGAGCGCGGTGAACGACCCCTTGCAGACGTAGCAGTGCTGGCGCTCATGGGGCTCGCGTGGTGCGGCGGGATCGTGCACATCCTCGGGCGTGAATGCGTCGGGTGGGACCGGGGGGAAGACGTTGGGGCTGGTGAACGCCGGCCGCCGCCGCAGGCTGCGAATGCCGGTCGCGTTCCGCGCCGATTCCTCCCGTTCGACCCGCTCCGCCTTCCGCCGCCGAGCAGTGGCACGCACCAGCTGGCGCCGGCTCACGGCATCCGGGGAGTAGACGTGCCCGGCGGCCTGGAGGAGTCGACGCCGGTCCTCCGCCGGGATATGAGCGAGGAGGGTGCGATCAGCCACCACCCGCTCGAGCAGGTCTACGGCGGCCCTGAGGTCCGCCAGGAAGGCGGGATCACCGGAGTTCGCTTCGGCTGGCGGGCCAGGCGTCGCGTGGCCGGGGATGGACGTCGGGGAATTCACGACGGATGCTCCGGAAATGGGAGAGAGATGGCGGAATATATATGGCGCCGGCTAGCGACCCTCCCGCACCCCCACCGCCCGGATATCGAACACCAGCCGGTCCGCCACCTTCACCGTTCCGCCCGGCCCGCCACTATAGGGTTTGATTCCGAAGTCGCTCTGCTTGATCGAGAAGTGGGTGCTGGCCCTGAGCGTGTCCAGACCAACCTGGGCCACCACCTCCACCGGAAGCTCCCGTGTCTGGCCCACCAGCGTCAGCGCGGTCAGCAGGTGAAAGCCGTCCTTGCTGGGCTTCGCCTGGCGCGAGACCAGGGTGATCTCAGGGTGCTCCGACGTGCGCAGCACGTCCGAGCGCATCGCGGCCGTCACCTTCCGGATCTCAGCGGTGTCGGGTGGCGTCAGCACCTCGAGGCTGTCGGTCACCACCGTGATCCGGAGCCGTGAGTTGGACGGGGCCTTGGGGAAGTAGACCACTTCCCCCGCAAACGCGCGCGCCTGCACCAGGTGAGTATGGCCGGCAAAGCCGAGCAATCCGGCTTTGCCGGTCTTCACCATGAGCCGGCTGGTGGGGGCAAGCCGGTAGACGACCGAGTCCAGCTCCTTGAGCCGAGGGTCGACCGACCCGGACGTGAGCACGCCGGCGGAGTCGGAGGCGGCGAGGGTGGGCTCATCCGACGGTCTGGGACGGAACTGATCGGGCTGCTGCTGGGCGAGGAGCGGCCGGCCTGCGAACAGCAGCCATCCGGTCAGGGCCGCCAGGGCGGTAAGGTTTCGCACAGCGTGTCTGCCTTCCCACATGAGAGGTTCGGCCATCGCTAGGAACGTTCCACCGTGGGCCACCGTGACCTTGCCCGCCCCGCTACGTTTCTCCCGCACCCGGGGCCGGCGTGCCCCGTCACCCCGCAGAGGAGAAGACGATGAGCAGTACCTGGGAACAGGATATCCGGGCGCGCGAAGAACAGAATCGGGTCGCGTTTCTGGCCGCCGACCTGGCGGTCCTCGACCGGCTCTGGACCGACGACTTCGCTGTAAATTCGCCGATCAACGTCGTCAACGACAAGCAGAAGACGCTGGCGCTGCTGCAGGCGGGCCGGATCCGGCACAGCTCGCTGTCGGAAGAGATCGAGCACATGAGCCGGCACGACGACGTGGTGGTGGTCATGGGAAGCGACCGGGTGACGGACCCGCCCGACGATGTCGTCACCCATCGCCGGTTCACCAACCTGTGGCGGCGAGAAAATGGAGAGTGGCGGTGCTTTGCGCGCCACGCGAACGTGGTGCGGCGCGAGCCCGCGGGCTGAGGCGGATCGGGGCTGATCGGCCGGCGCAGGATGACATGGTCACGCAGGGAGAGCACCGGAGAGAGTTTCCTGAACGACGGTCGGTCACGCTCGGGGATCGCCCGAGGCGGCGGGCGCAGCTCGTCGGCACTATTTCACCGGACGCATCCGGAGAGGGGCTCAGTGGCCACGATCCTCCTGGTGGACGACGATCCGCAGGTGCGACGAACCCTGAGGGTGGCGCTCGAGCGGATCGGGCACCGGGTGCTACCCGCGGAAAACGGTCTCGACGGCGCCCGCCGCGCCCGCGAGGGCGGCGTCGACCTCGCGGTCGTGGACATCCACATGCCGGAGATGGACGGGCTCGAGCTGCTGGCCCAGCTCCGGGCCACCTGCCCCACGCTCCCGGTCATCATGATGTCGGGGGGCGACCAGACCCGCGACCTGGCCCTGCTCGACGATGCCAGGCTCCTCGGCGCCAGCGCCGCGCTGGCCAAGCCGTTCTCGCTCGACGAGCTCTATACCCTGGTTGCCACCGTGCTGTCCTCCCGGGTTCCGCGCACCGGGTAGATGCCGTCATCCTCCCTGCAGATCATCGAAGGTGGCCTCGACGACCCGCGCGTCGTGGCCCTGCTTCACACCCACGTGACCCGGGCGCGGGCCGAGACCGCTCGGGGAAGCGCGCACGCGCTCGATCTCTCGGGGCTCCGGGCGCCGGAGATCAGCTTCTGGTCGGCGTGGGAAGGGGACGCCGTGGTCGGCGTCGGCGCGCTCAAGCGGCTCAGCGCCGAGCACGGCGAGATCAAGTCGATGCACACCGCGGAGGCAGCGCGCGGACACGGTATCGGGTCGGCGCTGCTGCGGCACATCATGGCGGCGGCGCAAAGGCGGGGGATGGCTCGGCTCAGCCTGGAGACCGGCTCGTGGGCCTACTTCCTCCCGGCCCGCGCGCTCTACGCCCGGCACGGGTTCGTGGAGTGCGGGCCGTTCGGGGACTACCGGGAGGACCCCAACAGCGTGTTCATGA
>DASSMN010000520.1:0-5988 GCA_035688885.1 Gemmatimonadales bacterium | reverse complement strand
GCTGCGAGGGTTGTCAAGCACGGGTCCCCGGGTAATCCTTCCCGCGTCCGCCGTCACTCAAACGACGTTCCCCTTCTCCTCGCCACCCATGGCCAGCAATCCCTCGTTCGACGTATCCACCGGCGCCGACCTGCAGGAGGTCGATAACGCGGTCAATCAGGCGCTGAAGGAGATCGCGCAGCGCTACGACTTCAAGGGCACGCACTGCACCATCGAGTTCGATCGCCCGAAGGCGGAAATTCGCCTGGCGGCCGATGACGAGTTCCGGATGGAAGCCCTGGTGGATGTGCTCCAGACCCGGATGATCAAGCGGGGGGTCCCGGTCAAGAACCTCGAGCTCGGCGAGCTGGTGGCCGCGACCGGCCAGTCGGTTCGACGCACCGTCAAGCTCACCCAAGGCATCTCGCAGGAGACTGCCAAGAAGATCATCCGGGCCGTGAAGGATGGCGGGTTCAAGAAGGCGCAGGCCACGATCCAGGGAGACGAGATCCGGGTGTCGAGCCCATCCCGGGATGAGCTGCAGGCCGTGATCGGCTTTCTCCGGGGCCAGGACTTCGGCATCGAGCTCAAGTTTGGCAACTATCGCGGCTGACGCCGACCGGGTCAGGGCGCGGCTGCACCGATGGAGTGCCGCGGGTGTCGTCGTGGCGGCCGCCGCTGCCGTCGCCATGGCCAGCTGCACCCCGACCGCCGCGCCCCCACCGCCGACGCCGGTCCCTGCTCCCCCCGAAGCGCCGCCGATCGCCCTGCCCGGGCCGCAAGGCCCGGCGGAGCCGACCATCCGGGTCGGCCTGCTGGTGGGTGCGGGGTCGGCGACCGTGACGGGCCTGGCGGGGCTGAGCGTCAGCGATCCCTCGGGGGCGCGGGTGGCGGAGGTTCCGGCCGGTGAGGTGTGGCGCGTGGCGGTGCAGGGAGCCGGCGTCGCAGCGGTCGCGCCCGGCGGCGCCTCCAGCACGCCGACCGACGCGGTCGAGATCGCCTCGCCCGACCCCAACGCGCCGGTCGTGATCAACGGCCGGCCGTACCGCGGGACCATCGTCGCCCTCCGCGACCGGACCGGCGTCACCCTGGTGGATCGGCTGCCGATGGAGACCTACCTCATCGGCGTGGTGAGCGCGGAGATGGGCCGTCGCAGCCCCGAGGACCAGGAAGCGTTGCGGGCCCAGGCGATCGTCTCGCGCACCTTCGCGCTTCGCAACCTCGGGCGCTGGCAGGCTCAGGGTTTCGATCTCTATGCGACCGTCGCGGATCAGGTATACGGCGGCGCCGGGACAGAGACGCCGGAGGGTCGCGCGGCGGTGGACGGAACCCGCGGGCAGGTACTGACCTATGGCGGCGCCCCCATCGATGCCTTCTTCTACTCCACCTGCGGCGGGCGGACCGCCGACGGGACCGAGGTATTCCGCGGGGCCGACCGGCCGTATCTCCGCTCGGTATCGGACTTGGCGGATGACGGCACGGCCTACTGCAGCCTCTCGCCCCGGTTTCGCTGGCATGAGGAGTGGACCGGCGAAGCCCTGCGCGCCACCCTGCAGCGCACCCTGCCGACGCTGCCGGCCGGCGGTGGGTCCACCTCGGTCGCGATGGATGTGAGCGAGGTGCGGGACGTGCGCGTGGCCTACCGGACGCCGTCGGGTCGGGTAGGTCAGCTGGCCGTTGGGCTTCGCCGGGGCGAGGTGCTGGTGGACGAGGCCAGCGTGCGGCAGGTCCTCCGTCCCGTGTCGGGCGAGGTGCTTCGCAGCAATACCTTTGTCCTCACCGTGAGCCGCGCCGGAGGCCGGGTCGCGCGCCTTGTCGCCGACGGCGCCGGGGCAGGACACGGCGTCGGCATGTGCCAGTGGGGCGCGGTGGGCCGTTCGCGTGCCGGGCAGGACCACGAGCGCATCCTCGGCGCGTACTACCCCGGTGCGGTGCTGGAGCGTCTCTATTGACGGAGGGAAGCGCATGACCGCAAGTCGGAGCACGAGCGAGCGGCTGAGGGTCGGAGTCGTCGGCGGCGGGGCCATCGCCCAGGTGGCCCACCTGCCCACGCTCAAGAAGCTCAAGTCGGTCGAGGTGGTAGGGCTGTGCGACATCGATCTGCCCAAGGCGCGCGCGCTCGCGGACCGGTTCGGCGTTCCCGATGCCCACGATGACATCGAAGACTTGCTGCGCACGCCCGGGATTCAGGTGGCCGTGATCTGCTCGCCCAATCACCTGCACGAGTCGCACATTCTGGCGGCGCTCTCGGCCAATCTGCACGTGCTGGTCGAGAAACCGCTCGCCATGTCGGCGGCCAGCGTGCAGCGCATCATGCGGGCGGCGGAGAAGCGGGATCGGGTGGTGATGGTGGGCATGAACCATCGCTACCGGCCGGACGTGCAGATCGTGCGGAGCTTCGTTCAGAGCGGTGAGCTCGGCCGAGTCGAGAGCGTGCGCGGGAGCTGGCATGTGTTCCGGCCCAGCCGCAATCAGCTCGGCTGGCGCCAGCGACGCGATCAGGCCGGCGGCGGCGCGATGCTGGATCTCGGCCTCTCCATCCTCGACCTGGGCCTCTGGCTGGGTGGGACACCCGCCCCCGTCCGAGTGAGCGCCGCGCTGGATGCCGCCGGCAAGGAGCGGGCGGTGGAGCAGAGCGGCAGCGCGTTCGTCGTGTGCGAAAACGGCATGTCGCTCTTCGTCGACGTGACCTGGCATCACCTGGGCGAAGGTGAGCGGTTCGGGGTCGGGGTGCGCGGCAGCAAGGGCGTGGCCGCGATCAATCCGCTGATGGTGTGGAAGGAGCTGCACGGGGTGCCGATGGACGTATCGCCGACCGGGTCGGTGAGCCGGGAGAACGCCTTCATGGCTTCGTACCGCGCCGAATGGGCCCACTTCGAGGCGGCGGTCAGCGGGGAGGCCAAGGTCGGCCCGCTGCAGGAGCACCTGGTGCTGCACCGGGTCCTCGACGCGATCTACAAGTCGGCCGACGACGGGCGGGATGTGACCCTGTGAGCGGGGCGGCCACGGCCTCCGGAATGGTCCGCCGGCGCGTCCGTGCCTTGCAACTGCTCGGCGCAATCACCCTGCTCGGCGGGTTCCTGTCGAGCGCCGCTCAGGGCCAGACGCCGCTCCCCGCGGCGAGGAGTGCGGCTGCACCGCAGCCGGATAGCGGCCTCAAGGTCTTCCTCATGACCTTCGGGCCCGGTCGCCAGGTCTGGGAGCGGTTCGGGCACAATGCCCTGTGGATTCACGACCCCGCCGACGGCAGCGACCTGGCCTACAACTACGGCCTGTTCGATTTCCATCAGCACAATTTTCTGCTGCGATTCGCGCGGGGACAGATGTGGTATTGGATGGCCGGCTACCCCGCCGCGGCGTACATCGACCAGTACGAGCGCGACAATCGCTCGATCTGGATCCAGGAGCTCGAACTCCCGGCTCGTGCGAAGATCCAGCTCGCGGAGTTCCTGCGCTGGAACGCGCTGCCGGAGCACCGGTACTACCACTACGACTACTATCGGGACAACTGCTCGACTCGGGTGCGGGACGCCATCGATCGCGTGCTGAACGGCGCGCTGCGTCGCTGGACCGACACCATTCCGGCCTACACCACCTACCGGTTCCACACCCAGCGGCTGACGACCAACGATCCGGCAATCTTCACCGCCCTGCTCGCCGCGCTCGGACCGGGCGTGGATCGGCCCATCTCGGCGTGGCAGGAGATGTTTCTTCCGCTCAAGATGCGCGAGTGGGTGCGGACCATGACCGTGCCGGGGCCGGATGGCCACCCGATTCCCCTGGTCCGCTCGGAGCGAACCATCTTCGAGTCCACCTTGCCCGCGCCGCCCGACACGCCACCCGACTGGGTGCCGTGGTATCTGCTGCTGGGCGTCGCCATCGGCGGCGCCACACTCGCCCTGGCGGCCCCGGCGCGAAGCTCGGCGGCAGGACGATTCGGGTTCCTGGTGGTGAGTGGGGGCTGGCTGGTGCTCGCGGGGCTGGCCGGCGTGGTGCTCGCCGGGCTGTGGGGGCTCACGGATCACGTCATGGCCTACCGGAACCACAACCTGTTTCAGCTCGATCCGATCGCGTTGGCGCTGGTGCCGGCTGTGGTCGTCGCGGTGCGGCGAGGCACGCCGAGCTGGGCGGTGAAGATCGCGTGGCTGGTGGTCGCTCTGGCGCTGATCGGCCTCGCGCTCAGGCTACTTCCCGGGTGGGGGCAGGTGAACGGGCCCATCATCGCGCTGGCCTTGCCGGCGCACGCCGGGGTGGCGGCCGCGCTCACCAGGCTCGCTAGCCGGCCTTGACTCGCCGCAGCCCGCTCCTCGCCTCGTCCAGATCGGGTGCCGACGTAAGCGCACGCTGATAGGCCTCGGCGGCCTTGGCGCGCTCACCGCGACCTTCGAACATGATGCCTCGGCTGAACTCGGTGAGCGCGTCCGTCGGAACGCCGCGCCGCCTGGCCGCCACGTCCGGCGGGTACGGCGCAAGACCCATCGCACCGACGATGCGATCGGCCACGACCTGCAGGATTGCGCCCAGCTGGGCGCGATCCTGGAGCTTCGGGTCGTCGTTGGAGACGACCTTGAGGATCTGCCCGGTCTGTGCGTCGACCACCCGCGCGTTGATGCGGAACTTGCCGTAAAAGTCCGCGAAGCTGCCGGAGACGGCGTATCGCGCACCCGTGGCCTTGGCGATCTCGGTGGCGGAGCCGGCATCCCAGCGGTGGGCCGCGGCGAGCTTTTGCTGGCCGAGCGTCTGGTCCAGCCGGCCGCGCTCGACCACGGTGACGGCCGGATGGGCCGCGAGCGTGGCGCTCAGGATGGCCGGCAGTCCCGCCTCGAGTGCGTCGAAGGCTTCGCGATCCTGACCGTATGAGCCGGAGTTCTCAAAAGGCAGTACGGCGATCGTAGCACGGGCGTCCTGCCCCCGGAGCTCGGTGCCGGACAGCACTACCGCCCCGACGAGCATACACTGGATGGCCCCTTGGACTGTCCGTCGCATGCCGCCTCCCGTCAGAGCGAGAATCCGCTGCCCTCCATTGCCGCATCCACGACCAGCTTCGGTGCCACTCGGCGCGCGTGCGCGCGGGCATCCGCCACGAGCTGATCGACCATCGAGTCGTCGTTCTCGGGCTCGTGGTGGAACAGCATCAGCCGCTCACACCCGGCTTCTCCCGCGAGCTCCACCGCCTGTCGAGGGGTGGAGTGACCCCAGCCTGCCCGCTGCTGGATGAACTGGTCCGAATACATCGCGTCGTGAATGAGGGTGTCGGTGCCTGCAAGGAATTGCACCAGACGCGCTCGCCAGTCAGGAGACACAGAATACGTGCCACCGAGACCCAGCTCATTGTCCGTGACGTACGCGACCTGACGCCCGCCCCGCAGCGGCTCCAAACGGTACCCTAACGTGGTTCCCGGGTGTCGGAGCCGGAAGGTGCGAACTCGAAAGTCGGTGAGCGAGAACTCGCCCTCGCCGATATCCTGCACCTCAATGCGAGCTGCGAGTGCCTCGAGCGGCACGGGGAATACCACCGGATCCATCTGCCGCCGCAGAATCTCCTGCAGCGGAACTTCGCCCTGCGCCGCGCCGAATACGCAGAAGCGATTGCCGGCGGCGCTCAGAGGCTTGAAGAAGGGCAGGCCCTGAATGTGGTCCCAGTGGGTGTGCGAGAGCAGGATGTCGGCCACGATCGTAGCACGACGCTGCGCCATGAGCTGGTGGCCCAGGGCGCGGAGCCCGCTACCGGCATCGAGGATCACCAGGCGACCGTCGGTGCCGGTGATGCTCACGCACGACGTGTTGCCGCCGTAGCGGGTGGTCTGAGGACCCGGAGTCGGGATGGATCCCCGTGTGCCCCAGAAGCTCAGGCGGTGGGTCACTTCCGCCGCCCGGCGTGAAAGGAAAGCATGAACCAAGCTGGCCAGCCGATGGCCGGGCCAGCGACGGCAGCAGTCACAGCCGCGCCGTGACTGTCTTCACGTCCGCCGGGCAGCGAGCATCAGGGAGCGGCGATCACGCAGGGTG